>DIQC01000054.1:5810-13662 GCA_002426495.1 Thermacetogenium sp. UBA5472 | reverse complement strand
GTTATATTATGTTGGATGTAATTATCTATCTTGCTATTAGCGGCTTTATTTTTCTCATGGGAATAGCGATCAAGTATTTTAAAGCTTATTTTTTGATCGCTGGCTATAATACATCATCAAAAGAGGAACAGCAGTATATGGCTGAAAAGGGTATTGGAGACTTTATGGGGCAGCAGTTAATGATTATTGCCGCAGCACCCCTTATTGGGCTTATTCTTGACCGATCAGGATTTATATGGGGGACAGAAGTAGGATCAGGGCTTCTCCTCATTCTTGTTTTTTATACAGTGATTGCAGCACAACGGTTTGCCCCACCATCATCATTTTATTCGTCAGGTAAGGTAAAGAGAAAAGCATCAAACAGCAAAACCATCATTATAGCACTTGTTATTAGTACAGTTGTATTTATCGGTGTATTTGGCATTGTGTTTTGGACATCTCAACCAACAGAATTTACTTTGGAGCAAAATGAATTGAAGATCAGCGGTGCCTATGGTACTGTTATTCCTTACTCTGACATCGAAAACCTGGAGTTAAGTGAAACAATTCCCGAGATAGAGTTAAGAACCAACGGATTAGGTATGGGTTCTATACAGAAAGGCCATTTTAAGATTGAAGATATGGGAGATGCCTTGCTGTTTATGCGCTCTAGATCGGGCCCTGTAATTATAATTCAGTGCAAAGAACAGAAAATGGTCATGATCAATTTTGCAGAACCTGAAGAAACCAGAATACTTTACCAGCAGTTGAAAGCAAATGTCGATACATAGGAGGACGAAAAAATGCAAATATCAAAGGAAAGAAAGAAGGAACTTCAGGAACAATATAAAGTAATGAGACCGGAGATGGGTATTTTCGCGGTAATCAATAAAAATAGTTCTAAGTATTACCTACAAGCAACACAAAACTTAAAAGGTATGATCAACAGTACTAGATTTAAGCTTGACGGTGGCGCGCATCCAAATCAAGAACTGCAAAAAGATTGGCAAGAAATTGGTGAGGACTGTTTTGAAATCAAGGTTCTAGAGAAGATGGAGTATGATAAGGACGAATCCCAGACAGATTATACAGATGATTTAGATATATTGAAAATGTTGTGGATCGACAAGCTGAAGGATAAAGGTATTACGCTATATTAGGATAACATCTTCCCAATCTTTCCGGTGAGTCAAAGTCACCGTCCCTTTGACTCAAAGGTTGGCTTCAAGGTGACAAATTAGGAACGTCCCCTTTTGTTACTTTTGTCACTCATATGGTAAAGCAGATATTACCGGAAACGCCCCCCTGATCCATTTCTCTGATCTCTTGTGGATAAAGATAAGTTGGGGGAATTGGAAAGCAGGAATTTGCACTTCCTTTGTGTAAATTCTTATATAATAGAGTTATATGAAAAACAAATTTTTCAGGGTATGCCGGTGGGGTTATAATAATTAATGGGGAGGGATGAAGGTGCCCAAAAAAGCCTTGCTCATTATCGATATGTTGAATGATTTTATTCAAGAAGAGGGAGCTCTTTACAACGGTGAAGCTGGGCGTCGAGTGATTCCTGTCATCGCTGAAGTTCTCAAAAGAGCCAGAGCAGAAAAATGGCCTGTTATTTATCTCTGCGACCAACATACAAGTGATGACAGAGAATTCGAGATGTTTCCGACTCACTGCCTGGCGGGAACCAGCGGAGGAGAGATTTGCTCGGAATTGACTCCCCAGGATGGTGAATATATTATACCAAAGAGGCGGTATAGTGGTTTTTATGGAACTGATTTAGATCTTACTCTGCGCGAACTGGAAGTTGATGAATTGATTCTTACCGGGGTATGTACTAATATATGTGTTTTATATACCGCTGCCGATGCGCGGATGCGCCGGTATCATGTTAAAATATTAAAGGATGCTGTAGCCTCCTTTGATGATCAGGCTCATCAATTTGCCCTTCGAGAGATGGAGAAGACACTGGGCGCAAAATTGATTTCCGGAACCGGGGAGGCTGATTTATGAAAATTGCTGTTATAGATGGTCAAGGTGGTGGCATTGGCAAGCATATCACAGAAAAAATCAGGAAGCATTTGGGCAGAGATATCGAAATCATTGCCCTAGGAACAAATAGTGTCGCCACATCGATGATGTTGAAAGCAGGCGCCAATGAAGGGGCAACCGGTGAGAGTGCCATTGTTTATACTGTTGATCAGGTTGATGTGATCACTGGTTCTTTGTCTATCATCATAGCACATTCAATGTTGGGAGAGCTTACACCCTCTATAGCTGCCGCTGTCAGCCGGAGCAAAGCCGTGAAAATGCTGCTGCCCATCGGCAAGAATGGGGTGGAGATTGTGGGGGTGCAGAAGGAACCTCTGCCACATCTGATAGATATTATGGTCAATAATCTCAAAAAATACAGGGAGGTGGAGTAGATGTGTGAGGCGCATGCATATCTTTTAAAAAATGGCCAGGAAGAAAAGGTTTTTGAAAATGTTGATCGCCTGCAGTTCGAAGAAGGCGGACTGCTGCTAGAAGACATTTTCGGTCGGCGTTTGATGCTAAATGCCAGGATCAAGGAGTTGGCTCTGGTAGACCATAAAATTATTTTAGAAGAAATTGATAGTGAATAGCCGCAGGATTTTACTGCTGTCTACAGAATGTTATTTATATAGCATGAAATGCAAGAGGAGGAAAAGCCATGTTTGGTTTCTTGCCTAGTATCGGACCCTGGGAGATAATAGCGGTATTAGCGGTCGTATTGATTATCTTTGGACCCGGCAAACTGCCCGATGTCGGTAAATCACTGGGTAAAACCATTAAGGAATTCCGTAATGCAACGAAAGAGCCTATTGAAGAAGTAGAAGAGGTAGTCAAAGAGGCTGCGAAAGAAACGGAAAAATAACTTGACAGATATTTTACCTTCTGATACTGTTTTCGGCAGTATATAAATAAATATATATTATACTCTTATCCAGAGCGGTGGAGGGACGGGCCCAATGAAACCCGGCAACCGGTTCTTTAGTAAAGGGCGTGGTGCCAATTCCCGCAGAAGATGAATTCTGGGAGATAAGAGAGTGCTGTCATCGAAGGCCGCCACTCTCAGGGGGCTTTTTTTGTTAGTTTTAGCAGAGAGAAACTCTGGAGGTGTAGTTAGTTTGGCTGTTGAAAAATCGTATGCGGAGATCAATGAAAAGATCAAAAAGGGGACGGCTGTTGTAGTCACAGCTGAGGAGATCATTGATATTGTTCAAGAGAAAGGTATGGAGAAAACAGTCCGGGAAGTGGATGTGGTGACGACAGGAACTTTTGGCACAATGTGTTCCAGCGGTGCCTTTCTAAATTTTGGCCACTCCAAACCACGGATAAAAATGAATAAAGCATATCTGAATGGTGTTCCCGCTTATGCAGGGATGGCAGCTGTTGATGTCTATATTGGAGCATCAGCTCTTCCGGAGAGTGATCCAGATAACCGTGTCTATCCTGGCCGCTTCCTGTACGGTGGAGGACATGTTATCGAAGATCTGGTGGCCGGAAAAGATGTCAAATTAGAAGCGTTCGGTTATGGGACCGACTGTTACCCTCGTCGGCATATCGAATCCTTGATAACCTTAGACGATATCAATGACGCTATTCTCTTCAACCCGCGCAATGCCTACCAGAATTATGGGGTTGCTGTAAATGCATCGGATCGCACTATTTATACCTATATGGGGGTGCTCAAGCCCAAGTTGGGCAATGCCAGTTTCTCCACATCCGGCCAGCTAAGCCCCCTCTTAAATGACCCTTATTATCAAACAATCGGGGTGGGGACACGTATTTTCCTGGGCGGAGGTTGCGGTTATGTGGCTTGGCATGGTACTCAGCACAATCCCAGTGTGGCCAGGGGAGAGAATGGGGTTCCTTTGGATGGGTCGGGTACTCTGGCTCTTATTGGGGACCTGAAGCAGATGAGTCCACAATGGCTGCGGGGTGTGAGCTATGTAGGGTATGGGGTCAGCATGGCAGTAGGTATCGGTATTCCCATCCCTATTCTCAATGAAGAGATCTTGCGCTATTGTATGGTAACTGATGCAGATATCTATTCAACTATTGCAGACTACAGCACAGCTTATCCACAGAGAGATGACGGGGAGCTGGGAAGAGTTAGTTATGCTGAACTCAGATCAGGAGAGATCAATATACAAGGCAAAAAAGTGCCTACAACACCCCTATCCAGCTATATTAAGGCGCGAGAGATAGCCCGGATTCTTAAAAACTGGATAACAGATGGGGGGTTCCTGCTGACAGAACCGGTGCAGGCCTTACCATCAACAGATGCAGGTATTTCATTGAACAATCTTGAGGAGAAAAAGAATAATAGATAGGGAGGGACTCTCTGTTGGTTGCTAATAAATTCGTTCTGCGCTTCTCTTCTACCCTTGTAGAACAACCGATTCTCTACAATTTAGTTAAGGACTATGACCTGATCATAAATGTCTTAAAAGCTGATATTAATCCCCACAAAGAGGGCTATGTGGTTTTGGAGTTGAGTGGGGATTCGGAGAATTATAATGGCGGGTTGGAATACCTGAAAGGAATTGGAGTGGATGTGACACCTTTGAGCGGAACTATCTTCTGGAGTAAGGACCGCTGTTTGCAGTGTGGGGCCTGCACATCCTTCTGCCCTTCAGGTGCTCTGTTTATGACTTCGGAGAGAGAAGTGTGTTTTGACGATAGCAGGTGTATTGTCTGTGAAAGCTGTTTGGATGTCTGTATGGCCCGCGCTGTTGAGGTGAGTTTTTAGTTTTATGGAATACCGCAGGCGTACCTATCGTGAGCTGGTCAAGGGGAAGGGAATGGTTTCCTTCCCTGTTTCATTAAAGGATTCGGATTTACTGATCAGTGTTGATAGTGAAAGCTTCAGCCGTGAACTGAAAGAGAAGTCTTTGTCGGTGTTGTCGGGGATCAGAAGTGACCTGGAAAACTATATTGTCGGCGATGAAGAGTTTCAGTGGACACTGATTCCTCATCAATTATTGCCAGGTGCCCCCCGTGTCGCCAGGTTGATGGCTGTTGCCGCCCTGAGGGCAGGGGTAGGCCCTATGGCTGCTGTTGCCGGAGCCTTTGCAGAATTGGTAGGGCGGGGGTTGCACAGTGATATACAGGAGATTATCGTAGAAAATGGTGGGGATATCTACTTTAAGACTCGGCATCCTATAATAACCGGCATATTTGCCGGAGAATCGCCCCTGTCAGGAAGAGTAGGCCTGCGCTTTTCTCCCAGAATGAATGGTTGTGGGGTTTGCACATCCTCTGCTACAGTAGGCCCATCCTTGAGTTTGGGCTGTACAGATGCGGCCATCGTTGTCAGCCACAATGCTGCTCTTGCTGATGCGGTTGCTTCAACACTGGGAAATTTAGTTCACCGAGAAAAGGATATTACACCTGCTCTGGAGAAAGTTCTTGAAATAAGAGGTATCCAAGGGGCGGTGGTAATCCTTGGCGATAAACTCGGTGCGTTAGGGGATGTAGAGTTAGTGCCTTTGTAAAATCGTACAGAGCAGAGGTTAATTGCGGTATAGTATCTGTTTTGCTAAAATTTAAATGAGGTGTTTCTATGCCAGAGAAGATGGATGCTCCCGGAAAAGCCAAGTCGCTTATTCAGTGGATTCGTGATCGGGTATCTGAAGCTAGGGTACAAGGGGTTGTTTATGGATTAAGTGGTGGTTTGGACTCAGCCCTGGTGGGAGCCCTCTGTCAAAGGGCATTTCCGGAGGATTCACTTGCAGTGATCATGCCTTGTTACAGCCTTGATCAAGATATGGAAGATGCCAGGCTGGTTGCTGATGTTTTGGGGCTAAAAACCAAGGTTGTTGTCCTTGACCAGGTATATGACATTCTACGGGGGCAGCTGGATCCCGCGGGTTTAGATATTTCCAGTAAAAAGATGCAGCTGACCCTTGCTAATATGAAGCCTCGCTTGCGGATGGTAGTTCTATACTACTATGCTAGTATACATAAGTATCTTGTTGTTGGGGGCAGTAATAAAAGTGAGCTTACAGTGGGATATTTCACGAAACATGGTGATGGGGGCAGTGACCTCATTCCCCTTGGTAATCTTGTTAAATGCCAGGTCAGGGAACTGGCTCGCTACTTGTGTGTGCCGGACAAGATTATCACAAAACCCCCTAGCGCCGGTTTATGGGAGAATCAAAATGATGAAGATGATTTTGGGTTCACTTATGCAATGCTTGATCGTTATCTGTTAGGTGGGAAAGTTCCTGAAGATGTTAAGGAAAAAATAGAAGGAATGCGGAAAGGCAGTGGACACAAAAGGCGGACACCGCCTATTCCAGATTTTTAAGTATGAGTGTGAGGAGGTGCCCAAATGGCAGGGCATTCAAAATGGGCAAATATCAAACATCGTAAAGCTAGAGTAGATGAGAAACGGGGCAAGGCTTTTACCAAGCTAGGCAAGGAGATTCTTGTCGCTGCTCGTCATGGGGGTGGCGATCCGGAGGCTAATTTGGATTTGAAAACTGCTATTGCTCGGGCGCGAGAAGTCAATATGCCCATGGATAATATCAATCGTCTTATTGCCAAGGCCACAGGAGAGCTGGAAGGGGTAGATTATGAAGAAGTGAATTATGAGGGGTATGCGTCCGGAGGTGTTGCTGTACTAATAGAGACACTTACAGATAACCGTAACCGTACCGCTCCCGAAATACGCCATCTCTTCTCCCGTTACGAGGGCAACCTTGGAGAGGCGGGCTGTGTTGCCTGGATGTTTGAAATGAAAGGCACGTTGTCTATCTCCAAGGAGGGGCTTACGATTGATCCAGAAGATCTGATGCTTCTCTTGATTGAGGATGGAGCTGAGGATGTGCGGGATGAAGAAGAAACAATAGAGGTTGTGACAGCCCCCGATGACCTGGAAAAGGTCAAGGAATTGCTTGATGGAAAGAAGCTCAATTACTCCGATGCTGATACAACCATGGTACCCGATTCTACGGTGCCTGTGACAGACAAGGAAACCGCAGCAAAGATCTTAGATCTCCTCAATCAACTTGAAGATCATGATGATGTTCAGCATGTGTATGCAAACTTTGATATCCCTGACGAAATAATTCAGCAGTTAGAATAAGTATTATTTGGCAAATAATATTCATAAAACCGGGACGAATGGTAATATTTATAGTAAGAACTTGTTAAAGGGTGGTTTTGATGGAACGAAAGAATTTTCGCATCCTGGTTTTTGGTCTGCTGGTTGTTGTTTTTGTCGGTGGCTACTATCTGTGGCAGGAACAGGTGGTTGTGCGGCGTTCTCTTCCTGATGGCACAAAGATTCATATTCAAACTGAATACAATTTGTGTGGACATGAGGAGAGCAGGGATACCGCACCTGTAGATTTAAAAGTACAGACCCTGCTTGATCTGCGTCAGTTGTATCCTTCTCAAGAAGGGTGGCAATCACGTTTTGCACATGAGCAAGTTATGGTCACACGGACACTAGCTGATCTGTGTGAGGAGTGCTCTCGGGTTACGCATCTAGGTGAAAAAGGCGGTTTTGTAGCAGTGATTAAAGGCCCTGTTGGGGTAGACGGTGGGATAGTGCGTGTCACAACAATTGAGACAGATATCCTTCCTGAGGAACTGCGCGCACAAGCAGCAGAAGGGATGCTGGACCTGCCTGATGAAGAGACTCTGCTACAGATCATGGATAGTCTAGAGGAGCATCACTGACACAAGGGGACGGTTCTCCTGTGTCAGTATGCGAGGGGGACAGTTCCTGGGGCATCATATCGCCAATGTTGTTATGGCGCGGGTATGTGCCTGCGTCTATTACTTTTTAATGCAACAGAAACCGTCACTAGTGCATTATTAGGGGGTTGCTATG
>DIQC01000054.1:5462-5631 GCA_002426495.1 Thermacetogenium sp. UBA5472 | reverse complement strand
AAATGTTGGTATAATAGTTTTTTTGATCATTATGGTTGCAGTGGCTCTTCTCTGTTGGGGATGTGGGGACAGCTCTCCTGTAGGGGATGAACCGCAGGATAAACAGGTTGTACAAGAGCAGGAGCCGCCTCAGGAATGGACCCTTGTGGCCAATGGTGACCTGATGCTG
>DIQC01000054.1:0-5279 GCA_002426495.1 Thermacetogenium sp. UBA5472 | reverse complement strand
CAGATGGCACCCTTATTACAGGATGCTGATCTAACCTTTGGTAATTTGGAGACAGCACTCTCCCAAAGAGGAACACCTATATCGGGGAAGGGTATCTGGTTTCGCTGCGATCCTGCAGCTGCTCAGGGTCTGAAAGAAGCTGGTTATGATGTATTGAGTATCGCTAATAATCACATACTCGATTATGACTCACCTGCCCTGATAGACACACTCAATGTTTTGCGGGAACAGGGGATTGAACCGGTAGGTGCGGGAGAGAATTTGGATGAGGCTGTTCAACCTGTCATCAAAGAGGTTAAACAGCAAAAAATCGCCTTTATCTCTGCAACAGAGATGGCAGACATCTTCTGGGACTACCAATACCCTCGCACTTTTGAGGCAAAACCTGATCAGCCGGGTGTACAGAAGTACGATGCCGATCAGTTGGTGGAGACAGTCTCCTCTTTACGGGATCAGGTAGATGTTATTGTGGTTTCTCTGCACTGGGGTACCGAATACTCAGACTATCCAGAGGCATACCAAAAAGAAACAGCTCATAGACTGGTGGATGCTGGAGCAAAGCTGGTCATCGGGCACCATCCTCACTGCCTACAGGGTGTGGAAGAATATAATGGGGCATTTATTGCTTACAGTTTGGGGAATTTCGTATATGATAAGCAGCGCAGGTCTAAGTGCCAGGAGACTGTGGTTGTTAAGACATTTTTCCGAGAAGACGAATTGCAGAAAGTTGAACTTCATCCGGTTATGATTAATACTGAACAGCCTCGACCAGCAGAAAAAAACGATGCTGACCGGATACTACAAAAGATGATGAATCTAAGTTCGGAGCTAGATACAGTCCTTGATATAAATGAAAATCAAGGGAAGATCATTGTAAACAAGGGAGATTAGGGGGAGCTTAATGAAAAAGCTTGTTATATTAGATGGTAACAGCCTGGCACACAGGGCTTTCCATGCTTTGCCACTATTAAGTACAACAACAGGGTATTTTACAAACGCTGTTTATGGCTTCACGACAATGCTGCAAAAGATTATCCGCCAGGAGGAGCCTGATTATCTAGCTGTTGCTTTTGACGCTGGCCGACTAACATTCAGAAATGAAGAATATGACCAATATAAAGCACAGCGCAAGCCGACACCAGATGAACTGCGGCCGCAGTTTCCTCTGATCAAAAAGGTGCTGGCTGCTCTGCGCATACCTTTTTTAGAGGTTGAAGGCTACGAGGGTGATGATGTAATCGCCGAGGTAGTCAGAGCTGGAGAAAAAAAGGGCCTTGGGATTTTGATCGTATCTGGTGATCGCGATCTGCTGCAGCTGGTAACAGAACAGACAAAGGCTTTGCTTACCCGCAAGGGAATCAGTGATTTGGAGTGCTTCACACCGGAGAGGGTTCAAGAGAAGTATGGGATAGATCCAGCTCAAATTGCGGATTACAAGGGACTTAAGGGTGATCAGAGCGACAATATTCCGGGGGTGCCGGGAATAGGTGCCAAGACTGCAGCCAAACTGCTCAAACAGTTGCCTAGTCTTGAGGAGTGTCTGGCCAACCTGGATAAGCTGCCTGCCAAAACTGCTGCTCAGCTCAGCAAATATGAGGACCAGGCCTTGATGAGTAAAAGACTGGCAGCACTTGCCGAAAATGTTCCCGTCAAGGTAGATTTCACTGAATTGAAAAGAGAAGAGCCTGATTATGAGGCATTGATCAACATCTATCAACAGTTAGAGTTCAAGACTTTATTGAAAAATATTCAGTGTGAGATGCCATCACACCTGACAGCTCCGGATGAGTTTAAGAATTACAGCCTTGTAAAAACCATCCCTGAGCTGACTGAAATAGTAGAAAAAATCAAAGCTGCAGGGGAGTTTGCGTTCTATTTTGAGCAGCAGGGGATATCTTCCCATCAAGCACCCTTATCTGTTCTTGGAGTTGTCTGGGGGGACAGCTGTGCTGCCATTTCCTTTCCGGAGGGGGCTAAGGAGCAGGGGAAATTTCTGATCACCCTCGATGAGATCATGGCTGATCCGGATTGCGTTAAAATGTGCCATGATGCCAAAGCCGAACTAATCATTTGTAAGCGTCACGGCCTTGAGATCAAGGGAGTCAAAGGGGATACGATGCTTGCCGCCCATCTGTTGAATTCATCACTTTCCAACCCAGATCTAGACGAGCTTTCTTTAAAACACCTTAATCAGGTTGTTAACTTTGCACAGGATGAAAAAGGTGCAGCCCAGCGTGCAACAATCATCAAGCAGTTGTGGCCGATTCTGATAGAAGCATTGAAAGGCGATGACCTGGAGGATCTTTTCTATAAACTTGAACTTCCTTTGTCTGCTGTTTTGGCCAAAATGGAGTTCCAGGGTGTAAAGCTTGATCTGGCTCGATTAGAAGAAATGTCCATAGATTTAGGCAAACAACTCTTAACCCTGACCGAGGATATTTATTTTCTTGCAGGGGAAGGATTTAATATTAATTCACCCAAACAGCTGGCACACATTCTTTTTGAAAAGTTAAAACTGCCTGTGATCAAAAAAACCAAGACAGGTTACAGCACAAATGCCGAAGTCTTAGAAAAACTTGCCCCACTTCATCCAATGCCAGCTAAGCTGTTGGAGTACCGTCAGCTTGCTAAACTTAAATCTACCTATGTTGATGGACTGCAGAGTCTGGTTGATACTCGGACTGGAAAAGTTCATACAACATTTAATCAGACCATCACCGCTACTGGTAGGTTGAGCAGTACCGAGCCAAACCTACAAAATATACCAATTAGAGATGAGCTGGGAAGGAAAATCAGACAGGCTTTCATTCCCTCAGAACCAGGTTGGGTTTTGATGGCTGCGGATTACTCTCAGATCGAATTAAGGGTCATGGCCCATATGTCTCAGGATTCACGAATGCTGGACGACTTTCGGCATGGAGAGGATATCCATACCAGAACTGCGGCAAGTATATTTGGGGTTGCCCAGGAAGATGTCACACCTGAGCTTCGCCGCAAGGCGAAAGGGGTTAACTTTGGCATTATCTACGGCATAACAGATTATGGCCTGGCCAGAGATGTTCATGTTAGCAGAGAAGAGGCTGGCCAGTATATAGAAAACTACTTTCTACACTATCCCGGGGTGAAGCGTTTTATTGATCAAACAATTATTGATGCCAGAGAAAAGGGTTATGTGCAGACACTTTTCAACAGACGCAGGTATCTTCCCGATCTGTTGAGCAGCAACAGAAATGTACGAGCCTTTGGGGAAAGGACGGCTGTGAATACACCGATTCAGGGAAGTGCGGCGGACATTATCAAACTGGCCATGCTGCGCATTCACCAGGAGCTTCAAGAAAAAGGTTTAATGGCGCGTCTGCTCCTGCAGGTACATGATGAGTTGATCTTTGAGCTTCCCGCAAAGGAGTTAGAAAGCCTTGTTTCTTTGGTGCGCTCTGGGATGGAAAATGTGGTTGAGCTTGATGTTCCCTTAAATGTAGATATTGAAGCAGGACACAATTGGAACGATATGCAGGATGTGGATTGCTAAATGCCCGAACTACCGGAAGTAGAAACGATCTGTCGTTCTCTGGAACCAAAGATCATCGGCCACAGGATCGAGAAGATAGCAGTATTTAATGATAAGACAATAAAAAGTCCGTCTCCACAACTCTTTGCCGCTTCTCTTCAGGGGGAAGAGATCACCGGTTTGGACCGTTGGGGGAAATACCTGATCATTGAGATCGGTTCTTCGCTGGTTTTAGTGGTTCATCTGCGGATGACTGGACGCCTGCTCTTTGTCGATGCGGGTGATTCTGTTAGCAAATATGCACGTGTTATTTTTTATCTTGATCAGGGGAAAGAGCTTCACTTTCATGATGTGCGTAAATTTGGAACAATGCACATGGTAAAACGCCAACAGCTGGATGATTTCCCGCCTTTCCAAGTCTTAGGGTATGATGCTCTTGATCAAAGGCTTAACTTGAGTGTTTTTATGGATATGCTCAAGGGAAGACGTGGACAGGTGAAGGGGCTGTTGCTTAACCAGTCATTTATTGCCGGTATCGGGAATATCTATGCTAATGAAATTCTATGGAAGTCAGGGATTCAACCACAGCGCACAGCGGACTCTTTGAACTTCCGGGAACAAGAGCGGCTTTACCAGGCGATGCGAGATATCATTGAGTTAGCCATTAAACACCATGGCACAACCCTGCGTGATTATGTCGATGGTGACGGAAACCGTGGCGAATTTCAGAACATGCTGTCTGTACATGGCAGAGAGGGAGAACCCTGTCTATCCTGTGGGGAAAGGGTTGTTAAAATAAAACAGGGGGGACGCGGCACCTATTTCTGTCCGTCCTGTCAGGATTAGACACCACATTTGCCCCTACGTAATAAATTGTAAGTAGGGGTGAGGTGGAATTGGATATCGGAACATTAATATTTTTTGCTATCGCTTTGAGTTTGGATGCATTCAGTGCTGGTTTTACTTACGGGTTGCGTAAAATAAAAATCCCACTGTTGTCATACTGTGTGCTGATCTGCACCTCTATGCTGATTGTAGGGATCTCTGTTTTCTGCGGCAGTGCCGTTAGTCAGTTTATTCCTGATGTGTGGAGTGAGAAACTGGGGGGAATAATTCTTGTAGGGATAGGATTGTTATGGCTATTCCGTTTGCGTAAAAATAACAAAGATAATGATCAGCAAGAGGAGAAGGTTAAAAAAGTATGGGAATTAAGGTTTGCTTCATTAGCTGTGATCATCAAAATATTTGAGGAGCCAGCTAGTGCCGATATGGATGCTTCTGGTGTAATCAGTATCCAGGAATCATTTCTTCTTGCTGTTGCCCTTTCACTGGATGCAGTGGGAGCAGTTTTTGGGGCGTCATTGGCTGGTTCCGGCGGCATGCTGACCGTGTTATTGATTCCTCTTTTCCAGCAGTGCTTACTTTCATTTGGGGTTTATATGGGCAACTCTTCCTCATTGGGCTGGCTGCGTTCACAGGGGCCTCTGCTGGCTGGTATGCTTTTGTGCATGCTGGGATTGCTCAAAATATTTTGACGATTGTGAGGGCATTGAACTGTGGGTTATGTGATTGGTTTAACCGGTGGGATTGCCAGTGGAAAAAGTCTTGTGAGCGAGATGCTCAAAGAGCTTGGATGTCAAAATATTGATGCGGATCTTATTTCTCGGCAGGTGGTAGAACCGGGTAAGCCGGCATGGCAGCTGATTGCAAAGGAATTTGGTAAGGGAATTATCAATGAGGATCAAACCATTAAGAGAAAGAAACTAGGCAG
>DIQC01000006.1:2146-8820 GCA_002426495.1 Thermacetogenium sp. UBA5472 | reverse complement strand
ACATTCATCCTTCAGTTCTTCACTGGCGCATGTCACAAAAGCCTCACAGCTTACAGGCTCAAATGGCCCGACAAGAGAACCCCTGCATGAAGGCGAACCATCACACAAACAGACCGGAATATCGACATACTCATCTTTCATTGAACAGATCAAGAGTACATCCTGGACGCAGATCATATGGCATTCGCATTCTAAATCATTTGCCCTTCTGGTTATCCCCCACTTCGCCCTGTTTCTGGGAGACAACACCGCAAAGCACTCCGAACAGTCAGTACGGTCTTTAATGCATTCTGCCTCATGTAAGGCATCAACTTCCTGCACTTCAACGTCTTGGTTGCGTTCCTTTTCTCTCACAAGCTATACCCCCTTTATATTTTAAGATATGGCTTCACATCCTTTGGCCGATGGCACATAATAGCCAATTGGTATGCCATATATTTTCATCATATTTCCATACTAAAAAATTGTTACTACTCTTTTTAGATTGGCGACACCCGGCCGCCACGCCCACTGCATCACCCGCCCCTTGCGGAATGAGCGGCAGGCCTTTTATCATTCTCTGCTGAGCCATATTTAATTGTAGACTTGCTTTTTTTCTTCATAGCGTTGCCATTACCACTATCCTGAACTGTATAGGGTTTATCCGAAAGGTATGGAAGCCATCTGCCTAGTGCCACCCGCACCCACTCCTTACCTTCAGTAATATGGTTTCTACTGTTGTACTGATTATTATATGAACATGCTATTAAATGGTTCCATTTCTCACTAAGGCCCATTGCGGAGGCGGTTCCGGTAAAGGAACCGCCACAAGAATGGATCATGACTAAGACCTCAAAGGTATTCATACGGCTGCTTGCTGATGAGCGAATCAGTTACAAAGATGAAACAGGATTCAAACAAAGGTAGGTAGGCAGGTAGAAGAACAGTTATCTGTAGAACATCAGAAGGGAGGTTGTCCATGAAAAAAACCCTCCGGATTCACTCCGAAGGGTTAGTCTTCTTGATGCCCGGTTATCCACGGGCTGCTGCAATCTTAATATCTCCACCATCGCTACAGATAGTCAATTCGACACTTTCTGTAAGAACATCAGTGTAACTAAATGAGACCCGTCGCTGCGTTCTCTTTTCGTCAAGCTTTATGACAAAGATATTGGGATAGGTGCATTCCAGGACTCCCTCTCGCTCAACGACCTTGTTCCTGCCTTTGAATGACTTGAGCTTTACTCTGGTTCCTACAAAGGTTTCTAGGTCTTCTTTGATCTCTGCAAGCACTTCTTTGGTAGCCATGAGTATCACCTTCTCACGCTTTTTTATCACCATAAAATACTTCACATTCATAATATTATACCAGCATGGCTTTTGCTAGTCAATTACTTTTTTTACTTTTTTGGCTAGTGCTGTTAATCAGTGATAATGATATCCCTTCATCCCAATCGCCCGCCCGACTACAGCCCCACTCCAAGAATCCTGTGCCAAACCGGGGGTGATTCCAGCGCCATCCCCGGCCAGATGCATATACTGCATAACTGGCGCCGGACACCAAGTTACTCGGAATCCTCCCCCTGAGGGAGAGGAGCATCTCTTTTCTCCAAGTTGACGAATTTAGTAAATTCCTTGAGAAAGGCCAGCTGTATTGTTCCCGTAGGGCCATTGCGCTGCTTGGAGATAATAATATCAGCAATACCCTTGTCCTCTGAATCATCATTATAATATTCATCACGATAAATAAACATCACCACATCTGAGTCCTGTTCCAGACTGCCGCTCTCCCGCAGGTCAGATAGTATCGGTTTACGATCCCCGCCCCTCTGCTCAACAGCACGGCTCAGCTGTGAGAGTGCCAGTACTGGAACATCCAATTCTCTGGCCAGTGCCTTAAGAAAGCGAGAGATCTCAGAGATCTCCTGGACACGGTTTTCCGTTCGCTTGCCCGCCTGCATCAGCTGCAGATAGTCGATTATCAGCATGCCGACTCCATATTCCAGCTTCAAACGCCGGGCCTTACTCCGCAGTTCCAGTAGTGTAATCGCCGGTGTATCATCTATATAGATAGGTGCCTCAGATAGTTTCGTAGCCGCCTTTAAAAGGCGAGGCCAATCCTCCTCTCCCAAAAACCCTGTGCGCAGCCGCTGCTGGTCGACCAGTGATTCGGCAGAGAGGAGCCTTTGGGCAACCTGGTCCCCGGACATTTCCAAACTGAAAATACCGACAGGGATCCCATGTTTTACTGCCATATTTTGGGCAATATTGAGCCCCAGAGCAGTTTTACCCATGGAAGGCCTGGCAGCCAACAGGATTAGGTCAGATGGCTGCAGACCGGAAGTATATTTGTCTAATTCGGTGAACCCTGTGGGGAGGCCTGTGACACCCCCCTTTTTCTGGCAGAGTTGCTCGATCTTCTCCAGCACTTCCACTAAGAGCTCCCTGATGGAACGATAACTCTTGCTGACACGCTTCTGGCTCAGGTCCATGATCATCCGCTCAGCATCATCCAGCAGGTATTCACTATCTGCCCCATCATCATATCCTCGAGTGGCAAGCTGAGCACACGTATTGATCAGAGCCCTCAGCAGTCCCTTATCTGCCACAATGCTGGCATAATAACCGGCATTAACAGCTGAGGGGACAGCTCCGGCCAATTCGGCCAGGTAGGCTGCTCCCCCTACCTTATCCAGCAGCTCCCGATGCTGCAGTTCCTCAGTCACGGTTACCAGGTCGATAGGACGCCCAGATTCAGCCATCTCCTTGAGAGTGCTGTATATTTGGCGGTGCCCTTCCCCATAGAAGCTTTCTGGCCATAGGATCTCAGACACAACCGAGAAACTATCAGGAGCCAGCAGCAAAGCACCGAGAACCGCCTGTTCTGCTTCAAGATTATGAGGGGGGGTACGCTCTATATGTTCCATTAATTCTCCCTCACTGACCCTTCAGAAAAAATAATGTGGGGAAAAGCCTCTGTGACTTCATCGATTTTGACCACCTGAACACCCCACATTTCATCAGGCAGTTCACGGCTGTTCGCTTGGGGAACTAGGACCTTATTGACACCTATCTGGCGAGCCCCATAGATCTTTTCAGTGATACCGCCCACACCGCATACATTGCCCTGGATGGAGAGCTCACCGGTCACTGCCACATCCTGTCGCAGAGGAATGCCCTCCAGAGCGCTATAGATGGCTAGAAATATGGCTGCTCCAGCAGAAGGACCATCTACCCTCCCCCCGCCGATGATGTTGACGTGAATATCATAATCAGCGGCATCCTTGCCTGTTAGTTTTCTGTAAACAGCAAGTGCGTTGAACACAGAGTCTTTGGCCATCGTTCCTGCCGCATCATTGAAGCGAACAGTTCCGCCTTTCGCTTTCTTTGCCGGAAAGGCGACAGCTTCGATCTCGATGATCGTTCCCACAAAACCCGCAACAGCCAAGCCGAAAATGCGCCCGATCTCTCCTCCGGATTCTGCATGTGTCGTCACATAGGGGGTCAGCCTGCTCACCTGTAAAACTCCTTGCAGATCTTTGAGTGTGATCCTGATGTTTTTACTCTTAGACCTATTTTTACGGCAGCGTGCCGCGGAATAGGCATCCACCAGAATATTTGTCGCTTTACGCGCTTCTATGGTGTATTCACTGACCGCCTGGGCAATACCGCTCTCCAAAGAAACACCCAGTTTGCGTGCTGCCTGCCGTATAATCTTTTGGATATCTAAAGGTGTCAAACAGTCAAAATATATCTCCGCACACCTGGAACGGAAAGCGGGATTGATCTCCTCCGGTTGGCGGGTGGTAGCGCCGATGAAGACAAAGTCCGCAGGAGCGCCCTCTTCAAAGATCTTTTTAATGTACTCAGGTACCATCGGGTCACTGGGATCATAATAAGAGGACTCAAAAAAGACCTTTTTGTCCTCCAGCACCTTCAACAGCTTGTTCTGGAGAATGGGATCAACATCCCCAATCTCATCGATGAACAGCACGCCTCCATGAGCGTCAGTCACCAGGCCGAACTTAGGCTCTGGAATACCGCTTTCCGCCAGATCGCGCCTCGCCCCCTGATAAATGGGGTCATGGACTGAACCCAACAGGGGATTGGTGATATCCCGAGGATCCCAGCGCAGTGTGGTTCCGTCCACCTCGATGAGAGGGGCATCATCTGTAAAAGGAGATTCTAGCATGCCTTTGACCTGCCGCAAAGCGATACGGGCAGCTGATGTCTTACCTACACCCGGAGGTCCATAAAGCAGTATATGCTGAGGATAGGGTGCTGCCAGTTTGGCAATTAATGATTTTAACGCCCGGTCCTGGCCTATAATTTCCGTTACCGACTGTGGACGGAGAATCTCACTGACTGATGTATTTAGACTCGTTTGTTTTAATTTTTCGAAAACTGCCAGTTTCTTTAGGGTTGCGGCGTTCTCAGGTGTGCCTTTCTCTTTGAGCACCTGCACCTTCATATCATCCAGATACTGCTCTTGGCGCTCCTGAAGTTTTTCAGCGATTTTCCTTTCCAGGTCTTCCTCCACAAGATGCCTGGCCACGATCTGGGACAGATCATCTTCAAGTTCATCCAGAATCTGTGGAATTTCTGCCATACGTGGCGGCTTTCCCAGAGTAGGATCGCCATTAACCAACTTCTGCAGTGCCAGAACTTGCTCTCCCAGCCTGTTGGACCGAATCTGCTTCAAAACCCCCAGCTTGCTGGCTCGCAGTACCAACTTTTCCGATCCGTATATTTCACCGAGCACCTGATAGAGTGCAGTGATACGGCTTTTAATCTCATTTCGCTTTATCTGCTTATGGGCAATATTTTGTGCTTCCTGTTCGTTATTACATCCTCCACTCATTTAGGCCTCTCCTCTCCTGTCAAGAACCAAAGGGTTTATTTAGCTACTACATTTAATGTGATTTCTACCTGCACACCAGGGTACAGACGGATCAGGATCAGGTAGCTTCCCGGTTTTTTGATGGCCTCAGGAATCTCTATCTTACGCCTGTCAATTTTCTCAGACAATAAACGCTCCAATTCAGCTGCCACATCACGGCTAGTAACAGCCCCATAGAGCTTTCCTCCTTCACCAGACTTGGCTGCGACAGTCACTGTCAACTCCTGCAGGCGGGTTGCCAAGTCGCGAGCATCCTGCTCCTGACGGGCATCCTTTTTGGCACGACTGTCCTGGACAAAGTTAACATCTTTGAGCACACCCTTAGAGGCAGCTACGGCCAGGCCCCGTGGTATCAGGTAATTGCGGCCATATCCCTCGGCGACGTCAATAATGTCTCCTTTGTTTCCTAATCTTTTTACATCTTCACGTAGAACGACTTTCATTATTTTTGTTCTCCCTCCTCCTGCACATCCTCCAATATCTCCAGCAAACGGGAGCGGGCATTTGTTATGGTAACACCCTGCAACTGAGCGGCAGCGACAGAAAAGTGCCCGCCTCCCCCCATCTTTTCCATAATGCGTTGAACATTGATATCTCCGGCAGAACGGGCACTCACCCCGGCACCCTCGTCAGTGGGGTAAAAAGCAAAGGAGGCGTCAACCCCGTCAATTTCCAACAGGGTATCTGCTGCCCGGGAAGCTGCTATGCGTGCTCCATCCATAGGTTCATCATGTGCTGCTACAGCAAACCTCTGGAATACTAATTCTACATTTTCTAAAATATGTGCCCGATATAACATTACCTCCAAGCTGTCGGTAAAAAGCTCTCTGATCATCCTTTGGTCAGCTCCGGCTTCTATAAGCTGAGCCGCTATCCGGAAGGTGCGGGCGCTTGTAGAAAACGTAAACCTTTTGGTATCCACAATGACCCCGGTCAGCAGGGCTGTGGCAGTAAGGGGTGAAAAACGAACATCTGGGAAATAGTTTACTAATTCTGCCACCAGCTCACTTGTGGATGAAGCGCCTGGCATTATATAGGAAAGGTTACATCTCTCTGGAAATTCCTCCCCACGTCTGTGGTGGTCGATGATGGCAATATAGCCGGCACGTTTCAGCAGCGAATGTTGTAAAAACATCTGCGGCCTGTGCACATCCACAAACAGCACAAGCGTCTGTGAGGCAATCTCTATTTCCAAGCTGTCTTTTGTACAGATAAGCCCCGGCACGCGCTCATTAATATAATCAGCCAGCTTATCCACTCTCCCACCCGGGTGATCCACAAGGATCTGCACCTGTTTATCATAATGTCGCACTATCTCGGCACATCCCATCGCAGCCCCTAACACATCAAAATCCATCCCGGAATGCCCTGTGATAACTACATTTTTTACCTGCTGAATCAGCCTAGCAAGTTCGGCGGCAGTCACCCTGACCCGCACTTTACTACGCTTGCCCACAACCTCAGTGTCCCCACCATAAAACCAGGTATGTTCAGCACTCTTTACCACAGCCTGGTCACCCCCGCGCTCCAAGCTGAGTTCCAAAGCCTGTTGGGCAAGCTGGCCCAGCAAAACGGAATCCCCTGCTTTCACCCCTTTAGCAGCTCCAATGCTCATGGTCACCGGTATGTGATCACCCACCCTGATCTCCCGCAGCTTATTGAGGACAGTAAAATCCTGGTTTTCCTGATTTTCTAAATCTTCAGTAGAGAGAAGCGCAATATAGCGTTCTCTTCCATCCTTGTACAGGTAAGCATGATTAGCCTCAGCCCATTCCTGCACAAATTTGTCTACTAC
>DIQC01000006.1:0-2025 GCA_002426495.1 Thermacetogenium sp. UBA5472 | reverse complement strand
CTTGTACAGGTAAGCATGATTAGTCTCAGCCCATTCCTGCAAAAATTTATCTACTGCTGCTGCCAGCAGGGGACGCTGCTCATCTACCAATCCCTGTAAAACCTCATCATGATCATCAATTTGCAGAAAAGCTAGAGCAAGTCCGGAAACAGGTTTTTCTTCGGAAACTCCCTCTCTTTCCTCTATTGTCATAGATCGAAACTCTTCCCTGATCTCCTGTTCCCGTGCGGTGTGTTCTTGTTGATCCACATAGTAAAATGCGTATAATCCAACCAAAAGAGTTACAAAGCCGAAAACACCTAGAAATGTATTGTATTTGGCCAGGGCCAGGCAGGTCAGACCAAGCAAGACTCCCAATCCGATTAAGAACATACGCTTGTATCTCCCATAAAAACTTGATTCCACACAAATCCCCCCCGCCTTTGTTTTTGCTTAATTTCTGCACTTTATCACGCGATTCCTGCCGATAAAAAACTCTTTATCTGTATTTTGATTCCCCTTTATGGAGAATATTCCGATATAACAAGAAAAGGGAGCGTCTCTGCTCCCTTTCGATTACTATATGTTGTCATTATCCTAGTCTATAGTGAATGGCAACAGAGCCACATTGCGAGCTTGTTTAACTGCTTTTGTTAACAAACGCTGATGATGGGCGCAGTTACCTGTAATTCGTCGTGGCAGGATTTTCCCTCGCTCACTGATGAATTTACGTAGTTTATGAACATCTTTATAATCAATATGAGTTGCATGTTCAACACAAAAACCGCATACTTTTTTTCTTTTTCTCCCGCGTTCGCGCCTCAAAATAACACCTCCTGCTAGAGCTTAAAATGGCGGATCCTCCGGATTGATCTCATCACCGAAGGGGTTTTCAGGAAAATCTGGTTCTGGTCCAATAGGTTCTCTTTGTTCCGAGCTAGGCGCCTTACTATCCCGTGGGCGATCTAAAAAGCGAACTGTATCAGCTACAACCTCTGTACTGGTACGGTTTTGCCCGTCAGATGCCTGGTAGGTACTCACCTGCAGCCGTCCCTCTATTGCAATCAGCCGCCCTTTACCCATGTAATTGGCACAGGTTTCCGCAAGTTTCCTCCATACGACGACTCTGATAAAATCAGTGTCCCGTTCGCCCTTTTGATTCAAATAAGAACGATCCACTGCGACTGTAAAATTGGCTACAGCCGTTCCGGAACCGGTGAACCGCAGTTCTGGCTCCCGGGTATTACGACCGATCAATATCACCCGGTTGAGAAACAAGATTTTTCTCCTCCCCTATATCTTCTTTAAAACAACCTTTAATCTGCATCTCGCCTGACGATAGTATGCCGCAGCACACCATCGCTGAGACGCATTACCCGGTCCAGCTCTTTGACTGTCTCCGGTAATCCCTGAAAAAGAATCAGGGTGTAGTAACCCTCACGAAAGTCTTGGATTTCGTAGGCCAAACGCTTTTTCCCCCAGCGACTGACCTGCTCCACAGTGCCTTTAACTTGCTGAATCAGTTCGGCAATTTTGTCAACTGCGGCTACTGTTGTCTCTTCATCTAGATCTGGTTTTAGGACAAAGAGGGTTTCATATGAGCGCAAACTTTCCACCTCCCTTCGGACTATCGGCCCCTATATGGGGCAGGGATGTCTCGAAAATTATAACATTAAGAATACTTAAAAACAAGGACTCGTTGGTCATTTAATGTGAGACTCGGGGACAGCGCGTCTCACATTTGTTTCACACGGTGACTGACACCGCATAAGACTCCGCCAAATGCGCCTAACGCATTTAATGCATCATCAGAATGCTATATGGATGCGCATAATGCATTATATATGCACGATATTGCAGGTATTCCAACTCCTACCTGCTTTGAATGCATCCCAATGCATTATGGCAATGAGGCGCCGGAAGGTTTCTCGCGTCTCTATTCAGGGGCGGTGTCTACCAGGTCGGCTGATTCCGCTCGCTCCTAGATTACATCCCGGACAGCATCAAGGCTTGCTTCAAGCCGGTTCTGGGCTGCTGCGGAACTCG
>DIQC01000010.1 GCA_002426495.1 Thermacetogenium sp. UBA5472 | reverse complement strand
CCTCAACCGAATTGGAAATTATCCTCTAAATCGGTCTCTGCTCATAGTATACAAGGGGGTATGATGATGCTTAACAAAATTAATAAGTATGTTAATCAGTATATAAATCAGATTACGGCCATTTCCGGGATACTGATCGCTCTTGGTATTGTGTTTATAGTAACAGGATATGAAAGCTATAAGGATTTGGCATTGATCGCGGCGACGATAATCGGCATTATACCTATCGCCATCAGGGCTTTCCAAGCGCTGCGCATGAAGGTCTTTAGTATTGAATTATTGGTGACCATCGCTGTCGTAGGCGCTCTTTATCTTAATGAGTTTGTCGAGTCTTCTGTTGTGTCGTTCTTATTTTTATTTGGTGCCTACTTGGAAGCGCGTACACTGGAAAAAACCCGTTCTTCAATAAGAGCACTTGTGGACATGGCACCACAGGAAGCGGATGTCATTCGTGAAGGGGAAAATCTGACGATACCTGTGGATGAAGTTGTCGAAGGTGACCGGGTTATTATCCGGCCTGGCGGCAAGGTCCCTGTAGATGGCAGCATCGTGTCCGGTAAAGCCATATTAAATGAAGCCGCTATTACAGGTGAATCTGTGCCGGCATCGAAAGAGGTTGATGATACGGTTTACAGTGGCACAATTGTCGATAATGGCTATATTGAAATTATTGCTGAAAAGGTTGGGGATGATACTACCTTTGCCAAAATAATCGAGCTTGTCGAAGAGGCGCAAGAATCAAAATCAAAAACCCAGAAATTCTTGGATAAGTTTGCCACTTACTATACACCGTCAGTTGTTATCTTATCGGTAATTGTTTATCTAATTACCCATAATCTCCATTTAGCAATTACTTTTTTAGTTGTTGCTTGTCCTGGTGCCTTGGTCATCGGGGCGCCTGTATCCAGTGTTGCCGGGATCGGAAATGGCGCCAGAAATGGTGTCCTGCTCAAAGGTGGAGAGGTTGTGGAGCGGCTAGCTAAGGTTGATACAATCGTATTTGACAAAACAGGCACCTTGACCAAAGGAAAACCGGAAATAACAGATATCAAGATCTTCGGTAATCTGGAGACTGAGGAATTGCTCAGGTTGGTGGCGAAGGCGGAGACTATTTCGGAGCATCATCTAGGGCGAACGATTGTCAAGGAAGCTGATAAGAGGAATTTGAACCTTGAAGGAGAATTACTTGACGGCGAAGTGATAAAGGGCAGTGGAGTTCGTGCCCAAGTCGATGGTTATGTTTTAGCGGTCGGTAACCGCAAGTTGATGGAAACAGATAATATCCAGATCAATGATCAGGTTGCTGCCTATGCCCTCCAGCGTGAGAAAGCAGGGAACACGGCAATATTCGCTGCTGTAGATGGCCAGGTTGCCGGCATTTTCTCCATTGCTGATCAGATCCGTGAAGATGCTCCAAATGCTTTAGCGGAGCTGAGAAGGAATGGTATCAAGAAGATGGTTATGCTGACCGGGGACAATAAGCACACAGCTGAGGTAGTGGCCAATGTGCTCGGGTTAGATGAATTTCAGGCAGAATTATTGCCTGAAGACAAAGTGGAATATGTCAAAAAGTTGAAAGAGGCAGGGCATGTAGTGGCGATGGCAGGGGATGGGATCAATGATGCGCCAGCTATTGCGACAGCAGATATAGGCCTGGCCATGGGTGAAGGTGGCACAGATGTGTCCATGGAAACAGCGGATGTGGTCCTGATGGCGGATCAGCTATTGCAGTTCTCTCATGCCTACGCTCTTGCCAAGGCGACGACCAGTAACATGAAACAAAACACATTTATTGCGGTTGCAGTTGTATTTGTCCTCTTAGCTGGGGTATTGTTGGGCTATGTTCACCTGGCATCAGGAATGTTTATCCACGAAGCCAGTATTTTAATCGTTATCATCAATGCGATGAGATTGATCGGTTTCAAGAGTGATAGCAATAAAGAAAGTGCAGAGCCTGCACTTGCATAATGGTGTTGAAAATGTGGAAGGAGAGTTGAAATGGGCGAACATGAGTGCGAATCTGAGGGGCACAAGCCCTGTGTCTATCAGGTGCCGATATTTAATCATCTCGAAGATGAGCAAATGGCTGAAATCGCAGAAGTGATTCAGTCAGATGCATATAAAAAGGGCGAGATTATCTATCGGGCGGGGGATCAATCAGATTCGCTCTATGTTGTCAGAAGTGGGAGAGTCAGGATTTATCGTTTGTCTGAATCAGGTAAGGAACAATTGGTGCGTTTTTTGAGCCCGGGGGATTTTACAGGCGAACTTGCCTTGTTCAGTGAGTCCGTTCATGAATCCTACGCAGAAGCAGTGGAAGATACTGAGGTCTGTCTGATTGCCCGTGCGGATTTACAGAGATTACTTTTGAACTTCCCCTCGATCTCTTTGAAAATACTAGCGGAATTATCGAGCAGGCTGGAAAAATCGGAGAAGCAAACAACAAGAGTTTCTACTGAGAAGGTTGAAACTAGACTTGCACTTTTCATAGCTGAGTGTCTCGATGGGGAAGGGTCGTCAATGGAGTTTGTATTACCGATGAGTAAAAGGGATTTGGCTTCTTTCCTAGGGACAACTCCTGAAACAATCAGTCGAAAATTAACGGATTTTGAACAAGCGGGCTATATTAGACAGAAGCCGCATAGGAAGATAGAAGTTCTTAATTTAGATGAATTGCTGTGGGGTCAGGATTAAGTGAGTCAAGGGGACTGAGTCAAGTGAGTCAGGGGACGGGGGCTTTGACTCATGTGACAAGACCCCCGTCCCCCTGTCACACGTCCCCCTGTCACACCTGGAAAACGAAACGTCCCCCTGCCACCTCAGCAAACAATAAGAGTTTCTGAGTCAAGGGGACGGGGACCTTGACTCATGTGGCAAACGAAACGTCCCCGTGACACCTCCCAACTGAGCAGCCAGTGTCTCTATCTCTTCAATAGTATGGCTGCGATTCTTGGTACTGGTGTACTCCTTAGGTAACAGAACATTCATATAATCCCAGAAGGCGGCTGTCATATTACTCTCATTGATGGCAAATATGACCGCGGGCACTGCAGTTCTGCCTACCAACACCCCCACATCCTCCTTGACATAGATCATGTTTCCCTCCAGCTGCTTGGTACCGGTCAAATGTATGTGGTAGTTGTCATAGGTCTTGAGCAGGCGCAAGATATTCTGCAGGTGTAGATAGTATTCTCGGGGAGTATAGAATACCTGGGTTTCATTGGGAATAGCGGACAGGTTTACCACAGCTTTACCCGCCAGGATTGTCTCCAGGTCAGGGAGGGAGAGGATTTCAGTAAAACGGTGAGTTGCCAGTTTATCATAAAAAGTCTTTATTCTGCGCTGCTGATAAGTGCGCAACCGGTTAGCGATGACATCGCTCAGGCGTACTAGTATGCTGGCAGCTGCCTCCTCGGGAATGGTTATGTTAGTCAGCATATCGGTCTTGGCGATGGTGTCGCCGGCCTCTTCTTCGAATTCGGCTAGGGTTTCCAGATAGTTTCCCTGGTGATTATGGTTGAAAATCCGCATCAGGGGGCGGCATAGGGCGATAAGATTATTATATTCACTAGCCAGCGCACGGATAGCATCTCTATTGGTAGTAAAAAAATTAGCTGTATTTTGGGTTCCGCTGTGCACCGATGAAGAACTTACTGCTGCGGTGTCGGGAGCAATAAACAATGTGCGCCGGAACAAACCGTCCCGGGTTTTGGGATAGTAATAGGGCTCTATGGCTCCAGTCATATAGAGTGGTATCCATCCTTTAATACCGGACAGCATTTCATCAAGATTACGATTTATAGTATGGATCATTTTAATTCGGTTGCCGTTTTTTAATACTTGTAACATGAGTGCAGACCATTTAGCAGTGAACTCAGGATCTTCAGTAAGCCAGCTCAAATCCTCATCACTGAAGAGCAACAATGTTTGTGGATGCTTATTGGATATTACCAGGGACAAGAAGGTCAGTACGGCAGCACGCTTGCCTTTCACTCCATGTAACACTTCTGTCTCCGCAATGGCTTGGTTATCAATTATTGGCAGATCAACCGTGGCCGCGGTTTCCATTCTTTTAAACCTAAAGTCAATCATGCTTTCCAACAATTCATCTATAGGGTCGGAATCATCCTGGGCTGGTTCCCATAGCCATTGCTCTATAAGGCTGGCCATGCTGTCCGTTGACTGGGGCTGAATGGGGGAACTGGTGCGAATGGCTTTCCAAAGGGCCGTCTTTTGGTATTCGGCCTGGCAGCACCGGGCAAAGTAACCGCTCATTGCTTGTATGTAGTTAGCATTTTTGGCAGGGGCGCGGACTCCTCGGCGTAAACGGCTGATAAAGGATGCATCCAAGGAAATGCTGTGGGCTAGGAGGCTGTTGGAAGTATTGGTGATGTTCATCAGCAAATCAAGCTTTTCAGCAAATGTCATTATATGACCATTCCTTTCGCTTGCTCAGGCATATGGGTATGCAAAAATCTCTGGTAAAAATATTTATTTACTAAGTTTTATTTTAGCATATTGCACAGCATATTTACTGCAATTTTGGCACGATTTGTGTCACGAAATTGGCAATGCCAAATCACCAGGAGCAATAACTTTTATAAGAAAATTTGCTAAACTTTAAACAGAGGTGATTATGGTGACCTTTGAAATCAGGCTTAAGGCCGGGTTCTTTAAAACTCAAGTTTGTTACCTTAAGGTCGGCTCCGGGCAAATAATTTTGATCCCTCAGGAGCACGATGGCAACGATAGGGTGGTCATAAATGGGGATGAACTGCAGTCGGTTAACATTATGAGCAGGAATCTGACTTATGCTGAACTGGAGATTGTCACTACAACTAACATATATGTTGGCAGTTTGGCGGCAGAGACCGACTTAAAGAAACTGGCGGTTAATTTGGACCAGGAATTTGGGGCAAAGTTTGTTTTGCAGAGATAGACAGTGTTCTACAATGATTAATGGCCCTGCGGTAAACCAAACCGGGGTAGAAAAAGTTCCTTTATACAAAAATTTTGACAGGAGGGATCAATAAGCCTATGAACACTATGGCAGCACCAGCACAACCCTGCTGGAAGACGGCACTCAGTATAATAACGAATCCAGGCGAAATAGTTAAAAATCAGATGATAAAAATCCCCTGGCCTTATTCCTTGGCCATATCAGGTTTGTCATTCATGCTCTTTTTCCTGCAGACTGGGCTGGACTTGATGCGGAACGGACAAATCGAAGCGTCTGGCGTGGTTCTCATCACTATGCTGGGATTGCTCTACGGTACGGCCGGCGTGGCCTTGTTGGCGGTTATGGTCTGGGCCCTGGCCCAGGCGGGGGAACGAAAGATCACTGTGGATTGGGCTATATCCACCTTTGCCCTGGGCTATTCAGCTACCTTCGTTTATGCTTTGAGCGGGCTGATTTTTTCTCTCGCATTTGGCTGGAAGACTGCAGTCGCCTTTGGCGTGACCGGCGTCTTGTGGGCATTAAGACCCACCCTGTACACCATTAAACAGATGTCAGGGGAAAGGGTCGCATTCAGCATTGCCATGACCACTCTCTGTGGAGCGATCCTCTTGATCGGCTGGGCCTTGCTGGGGAGATTCGGCGCTTAGCAGAGCAAATAACAATCAACGAACAGGAGGAGGATAAGGTGGATACTAAACTGGGATATGCCGGAGGAGCTGGGTCTGATGGGGTAAAAATTTGGCCGGCTTATCTGTGTTTCATTATATTCGGGGTCTTGGTACCCTTCAGCAGACCGGAATACAAATTAACTACTGTACTATATTCCCTTGTTATTGCCATTGTAGTGGGTTTATTAGCGGTAAATCTGCTGATCCTGGCATTTAACAGCGGTAACACTGCTTTGCGGCAGACTGACGGAGGTTTTGCCCGGGAAGCCGTTGGTACCGGCATGTTGTTTATGATCCCTTTTACTGTTTTAGCCATACTGGCTTTGGTCATTCTGGAGTGGAATGTGGTAATGCCTTTTGCTTCGACTGCCATCACAACAGCATCTGCAACGGCAGGAACGGAAGCCATGAAAAGGGGCGCTCAAGGGACGAGAAATGTAATGATCCCGACCTTAGTAGCGATGGTGCTTTCGACGGTATGGATGATGCTGATCGGCATCCTGCCATAGGAGAACAGGAGGTGAAAGGCTTGTCGATTTTAGCAATTGCGCGAAATAAAAGGAGATTACATCGCCATTTCCTGTTGGTTTTAGCCCTGAGTCTGGTATTCGCATTGGTGATAGCCAATTTTTTCGGTGGGAAAGCTATAGCAGGAAGTGTCGCTGATGTTGTTACCCAGGTATCCAACGCCAACTTTGGCTCACCAGAGTTTCAATTCGGGGAGGAATCGGTAACCGGCTATGACTTTGCCATTCATGCCGGGGAGGGTGAATATGGTGACGGCGTGTGTGCGCTCAGTGTTCTGGGTCCGGCCCAGCCGGATGAAATACAGATCATGGTCGATTATGTGGACAGCATATCCCAGATTACTTATATGCAAACCACCCAACTGAAGGGCTGTGAAGTAAGGGAATATACTGCCGATAATGGGGCAGGCATTGGAGTCATACTGCCTGATTATTTTATCACGGTGGAAATAGTGGATAACAGCCAGAGTCATAGCGCGGACCTGGCTTCTGCTAAAAGTATCGCCCAGCAGGCTATCGATAGCATGGAAAAGGCGGGACTTTTAAGTCAGGATGCTCCTGATATAGTTCAAGAGGAGCCACAAAAAAATAAGGATCAAGAAGAAGATATAATCGGAGAAACAGGGATTACGCCGGAAACTCATCGGTCAGGATACAGCCACAGCCCGGCAGGAGTCGGTTCAGTGGGCAATATACCCGGACCTTCCAACACCACAGAAGCGGTGACTGGGGTTATAGTGCCGGGCCTTATTGCAACAGCCCTGGGAGCTTTAGGCGGCCTGGGCGGCGGAGGTTTAATCCCGCCTGTGGGTGGAACGCCCATATCTCCTACTAGCGGAGGATCACAGCCCGGAGCAGGGGGTACAGCTGAAGCCGGCCCAGGAGCACCGGGGATGGCCAGGGCTACCAATCAGTTTGGACGCCGGGGCAGAGAAGAGATCCTGGTCGATGCTACGGATATGCATCACGGCAGCGCCATACAGGATGCTCCGGCAGATCAGGGCATCCATATCGAGACAGAACGGGAAGCCGAACTTTTTGTGCAGCCCAAGCCCTTGACCAGTGAATCGGAATCGGAGATCTTTATCGACACTATCGATATGCATGAACAAGCTATCGATATCAGGGAAGCAGGGGGAGAAACTGGTATCCATATTGATACAACAGATATGTTTGAAGAGAAAGTATTAACTCCTGAAATTGATGAAGACGATGTAGCCTTGTTTGTGAAAGACAAGGCAGGTCTGGAGATGGAAGCAGAGCCCATGAAGCCCCAGTCATATGATGCCCGAGAAGGAGAAGCAGGGGGAGAGCACTTTGCTGTTGGGGGAAGTAGTGAAGAACAGCTGTATACGGACACCGGAGATTCGGAAGCCCTTCATGACGACAGTTCTCTGGAAGCCCATGCAGATCTGGAGATAGAAGCTGATCAAATGAAGTCAAAGGTTTTCAATGCCCGGGAAGGAGAAGCAGGGGGAGAGCACTTTGCTGTGGCAGAAAACGGCGAAGGTGCTCCAGTCATGGATCAATCTGAACAATTGTCACCAGCTGCAGAACCGACCACTGCAGCCGAAGCTGACGGGCTCTATGACCAGAACGGATTTGATGCTGAAGGCTATGATCGGGAAGGTTACAATCAGGCAGGCTATGATCGTGACGGCTATAACCGCGATGGTGTGAATGAGGCTGGCTACAATGCTGAAGGCTTTGATAGGGCTGGCTTTGATGCTGAAGAATTCGACAAAGAAGGCTATAATCGGGAAGGTTTTAATAAGGAAGGTTATGACAAGGCCGGCTATGATAAAGACGGATTTGACAGGGAAGGCCGAAACAGTTCTGATTATGACCGGGATGGCTACAATTCGCAAGGATATGACCAGTATGGTTTCGATAAAAAGGGCTTTGACAAAGATGGTTTCAACAAAGATGGATTTAACACCCAAGGTTTTAATAGGGATGGTTTTGATGCCAATGGTTTCGATGTGGAAGGCTTTGATAAAGCTGGATTCAATGCGCAAGGATTTGACAGGGAAGGCTTTGATAAAGCTGGCTTTAATGCAGAAGGTTTCGATAAAGCTGGTTTTGATAAAGAAGGCCTCGATAAGGCTGGTTTCAATGCGCAAGGTTTTGATAGAGAAGGATTTGATAAGGCTGGTTTTAATCGAGAAGGTTTCAACCGGGAAGGCTATGACCGGCAGGGATTCGACCAGTCAGGTTTTGATAAAGAAGGCTTCGATAAAGAAGGCTTCAACCGAGAGGGCTTTGACCAAGCTGGTTTTGACCAGGAAGGCTTTGATAAAAACGGATTCAATGTCGAAGGGTATGATCGGGAAGGCTTCAATCAGGCCGGCTTTGACAAAACTGGTTATGACCGCGAAGGGTTCAACAAAGAAGGCTTTGATAAAACTGGTTTTGATAAGGAAGGATTCGATAAAGCTGGATTCAATGCCGAGGGCTATGACCGGGAGGGCTTTAATAAGGCCGGCTTTGACCAGGAAGGATTCGACCGCCAAGGCTTTGATAAGGCGGGACTGGATCGGGAAGGCTTCAACAAAGCCGGATTCGATACAGAAGGCTATGACCGGGAGGGATTCAATAAAGAAGGATTCGACCGGGAAGGTTACGGCCGCAATGGATTTGACCCGGAGGGCTTTGACCGGGATGGCTTTGATGTAAATGGTTATGACCGCCAGGGATTCAACCGCCAGGGCTTCGATGCTAAAGGCTTTGACAAACAGGGCTTTGATAAAGAAGGCTTCAACCAGGCTGGCTGGGATCGGGAAGGTTATGACCGCAACGGTTTTGACCAGAATGGCTGGGATCGAGAAGGATTCGATAAGAACGGTTACGATGCTGATGGTTACGACCGGGACGGTTATAACCGGGAAGGTCAGTCCCAGGAAGGCTATGATGCAGACGGCTATGACAAGAATGGCTTTAATAAGCACGGCTTTGACCGGGATGGCTATGACCGGGAAGGTTTTGATTTCGAAGGTTATAACCGCAGCGGCCGCGACCCCTGGGGCTTTGATAAACAGGGATATGGAAAGGATGGTTATCACTGGAGCGGCTATAATGCTGACGGATATGACAAGAACGGCAGGCATTGGAGTGAAAACCCCTATGAAGAAGGCAGCTTATGGAACGTAGATACCCGTAATCCTTTTGATGGCGGAATTGTTGACCTAGGCGGGCGGAGAGAAGCCTGGGAACCTACCAAACCACCCCTGGGAGAACCCTATCATCAGACCGTGGAAAAATACGGAGCTAAACCCTGGGATGATGACATACCCAAAACGGAGCCGGTTTCTTCTACGAGTGGTTCCGGGATTATTGGCCAAGATTTTGAGGAGACCCTAAAAAATCATGATGTTGGCGAAGGTAGACCGGAAGGGCAGGATGGCTCAGGCTTGCCCATACCCGAGGAGGATATTCCCCAGGGTGACCGGCCATCTGAACCGGAGGATAGATTCCCCGCAGATCAAATCCCTGATATCCAGCCGGGTAACACTTTCGATTATACTGATCCGGAAACGGGGGCCACTTCCACCTATGAATATGAACCTGGATATGCAGGTCCTCGGCATGGAGACCAACAAACACTGGTGGGAACAGGTGACGGGCGGACCTATGAAATCGAATACAATGCAGTAACCGGAAAATGGGTCAATACCGAAAGCGGTAATGATTTTGATCCCGACCGATTTGAATCTTGGCAGCAGGATTTTGCTGAAGATAAACGGAGGGCTGCCATAGATATAGAAAAGATGAGCCAACGCCAGGATGCGACCAGCAAAGCCATAGACAAAAACCTGGAGGATTGGCGAAAGCTGGAGCAAATGCGAAATGTTTCCGACAAATATGATATCGGAACTCCAGGCGGCCCCGGTGATGTAGATAAGGCGATCCAAGGCCTTAAAGATGACATGCTGGCAGGAAAAGAATTGGATCGGGAGAAAATGGATAAGATTCGCCGGGTCATCGATAATCGCATCCTGGGCAAAACCACAGCCGACACCGGACAACGCTGGGGAGAGGATTGGTTTAAAAAGCTGGGCTGGGCTCTGGAATCTAATTTAGCAACCGCCAAGGAAGTATTTACCGGCGAAAAGGCAGATGGCAGCACATCATGGCTTGGTATGGGAGCCAGGATTATGATCACGGGGGCTACCGGAGGACTGGGTGGAAGCCTTACTTACGCGACCATGGACGGGGCTATGAATGTAGCCGAAGCCATGTACCGTATACAGGATGAGATAGCCAAAGGAGGATCAGACTTCAGAGCAGTATCGAAAGCGGTCGGCCTATATGTGCTGGGAGAGCAAATGGGATGGTTGGCAGGAGAAGCCGGCAGTAAGGCTATGGGAGAGATGATGGAAAGATTCCCCGCCTTTACTAATAAGACAGCTGATGTTGTGGAAACTGCCATCCTAAAAGTCGGTGCTAAGAATCAGACCTGGAGCCATTATCTGGGGATGGTCGGTAAAGATTCTGCCGAGGAATCCCTCGACCAGATCAACAAACGCCTGGTAGACATAGGCAGTGATAAGGCGGCTAAAGAGATCATCGATAGTGCCAGAATGGATTATGGGCTGAAATCAGTGGCGGATTCTTTTGATGATGTAACCAAAGGCGCTGGAAAAACCATCGGTGACAGCACCGGAGATATGGCCGGTAGGGTTTCTAAATCTGCGGCGGATGGTTGGACTGATGTGGGCGAAAGCGGCGGCAGAGCAGCCACTTCCAGCACTGACGATATAGCCAGAGGTGGAGGCAAAGCAGTCACTTCCAGTAGTGACGACATAGCCAGAGGTGGAGGCAAGGCAGCCACTTCCAGTAGTGATGACATAGCTAAAGGCGGGGGCAAGGCCGCCACTTCCAGCAGTGATGACATAGCTGAAGGCGGGGGCAAGGCAGCCACCTCCAGCAGTGATGATATAGCTGAAGGCGGAGGCAAGTCTGCTACCTCCAGCAGTGATGACATGGTCAAAGGAAAAGGCACCGCCGACGGAGTTAAAACTCCTGACAGTCCGGATACCCGGCCAAACTCTGCTGAAGCAGGTGGGGATGGACCAGGTGAACCCCCGGGTGGAGGAGACGGACCAGGTGATTCGGGAGGTCCCCCATCCCGAGGTGGTGAGGGTGGAGTACCGGAAGGAAACGGGGAACGTCTCCCGCTTAGCCGAGGGGCAAGAACGCCCGAAGAGGTCTTATCTGATCCGGCTGCTGTTACCCGAGCGGAAAGAACCATGCAGCAGAATGTCAAGGATTTTGATCAATTACCACCGGCCAGACAACAGGAATTGATCAGAGAGCAGGCCATTTATGATGAATACAAGATTCAGGCTGAGGAAAGAACCTGGAACCTGGCAGACAAGGTTCAACGGGGAGAACAGCTGACAGTTGAGGATACTATGGAAATGAAATCCGATCCTGCTTCCATGAGAACACTGAAAGACCTTCAGGAAATGGATAGCCTAGGCAACCAATTGACACCCCAGGAAGCCCAGGGTATACAGAGAGAGTTCAATCGTGCCATGGATGAGGGTATACATCAACCTTCTTATCGAACCGTAGAAGAGCACTTGCATAACCGCTATCCGGATGTGGATCCAGAGGGGATAAGAGTTACGACTGTACGTACTCCGGGTACGGAACAGACTGATTTCAATATCAATACGGATAATGATGTGATCGCTGAAAAACTGGTACAAGGCCCTCAGGGGCCTGAATGGGTGGAGATTCCTAAAGTGGAATGGGAAGATACTTACTATAAAGCCCTGGCGGATAACTCAGGGTACAGCGTGGATGAAGCTGTCCGGCGTTTTCCAGATACCGACTGGGCTAACATGGATGAAGCGGCACGAGTTCGACAATGGGCTAAACATCATGAAGAAGCCGCCATGGATCAATTCGATCTGTCTGCCGGGCGGGATTTCAGCAATCAGCGGACCTGGCACATACAGGATGGAGATATGCGGGGCAGGCCGATGATCGAACTCACAGAGGATGAAATCGCTCGCGGGGTAGATTATGTGACCATCGACGGTAAACCGATGCGGCCTTCCACCGGATATGAATTGACCCAGCAAGGGCAGGGGACCATGCTGGATCCGGAGCAATTATCCTTGATGGAACAGAAGAAATTCGATGATTATTGGAACGCCGGAGATACTCCCGCCCAGGTGATGCGAAATCAGACCGAGGCTATGGAGCAATTGCGCAAAACGGCATGTGTGGCAGAAGGGGTGGAGCAAGGTTATCGGGATATGGGTTACCGGGTGGAAGCCATGCCTGATAATATGACACAGGCGATCGCTGTCGTCAAAGACAAGAGCCTATCGCCGGCAGCGCGGGCCGCCCGTTTGCAGGAACTGGGGTATAGTTCTCCGGGAGACTTTTTGAATAAAGTAAGCAGCCGTATCGGCGCCATCAGAAACGTCAAAAGATAAATGAGAAAACAATAGACAGGAGGCATTGATATGGGAATGAATATGGAAAAGCCGGGCGCTCTTGAGGTATTCAAGCTAGCTCCGGCAGACATCGATCATTTGTTCAGACGTTCAGGATTGAACGGGAATCAGCTTTCGCCATACAGCTATAATGCGGAACAGGCTGCCACCACCAGTCCTTCGGAATTATTTAAAACGCTGGCGGAAAGCGCCAATTTTACATCAATGGCGAAAAAATTGCTGGCTCCTGATCTGAAAATCGAATTCAACCGTGGGGGAGCTGGTTCAGCTGAAGAGACCTATCATGTTTTTCTTTCCCTGGAAGATAATGATGTTTTGGTTCATTTTCAGGGCAGTGACGGTAATCTCTTGCTGCTGTTGTTTGACAATGAAGAATCTTTTCTACAGTGGTGGTCGGATATCTATGCCTCCAAAGCTGCCAGCAGCTATCAGCCGGTGTTTCCCGAGGTCCTGCCCATGGAAGTTCTGGTCTGTGCTTTGCACTGCATTGACATTTACCGCCGCTCCTATATGGAGAGCATGCTGGATTACCGGGGTGGCCTCGATCTGTCCATCAGCACTCAGGACTTTGTCCAACTGCTGAGACGTTCTCTGTCCAGTCAGGACAAACGCTGGCTTTTACCTACCCTGTTTGAGCTCACCCCCAGATTGAAAGGGAGCAAAATCGCCCTGAAACCTGAGCACATTAAGAAAGCAGAGGAACTGGGGTTTTTGACCAGTGATGAAAATGCCTTGACTTTAGGGGAGCGTTCGCGGCTCATGGGCACCGAGTTCATTACCAGCTGGCTGGGGTCCATCGGATGTCAGGCCACGGCTTTGGTCAATGGCCAGGAAAAGGGCCTTTCCCAGGTGTTTCTGACATCCACGGCCTTTACCAATCATTTATTTTCCTTTGAGACTGCAGCTGAGGGCGAGTCGCGGTTTCGGCATCAGACCAGCACCATGCCTGAACTTATCCAGATCCTGTTGAAATGGATCGAAGCCCTGCAAAAAGTGATAGGGGGCACCGCTCCGGCCAAAGTTGCCAAAGTGGAAGCCTCAGTTATGAAATACTGTGGGCAGTGCGGGACTGAACTCAGACCAGGCAAGAAATTCTGTACCGGCTGTGGAACGCCGATATAAGATGATCCAGTTTAAAAAGGAGGTAAAATGAATGAGTGATTTAAAGGTTTGTCCGGAATGTGGAGCTTCATTAGTGTCTGGAGACAGGTTCTGCGGTGAATGCGGCTTTGATATCAATTCCATGACAGAAAAGCCTGCGGCGTCTGCTGCGCCAGTCACGCCAAGCCGGCCGGTGGCACCGCCTCCTGTGGCACCGACTCATCAACAGCCACAGCAGCAGAGCTATCAACAGCCACAGAATTCGGCTGCTCCCTATGCTCCATCAGCACCGCCAGCAGGAGGCCCCGGTCCCATGCCGGGCAGAAACTATGATCCTCCGGGAACCAATCCTGGGGGGAGCAAAAATGCTCTGTTCATCATGGTTTCAGTCCTGGTCCTGTTGTTTTTGGCTGGAGGAGGAATCTACTGGTGGCTTTCCAAGGATGATCCAAGTGGTAATATAAATGGATCCGGGCAAGCAGTTACCCAGCAGAATGGCACTCCGGCAACTGATGCCGGTTCTCAGAACGCACAGGAGCCTGACCAGACTGTGCCACAGGCAGATTTGTCCCAGGCGGCAACTTATTTGACTGAGCCAGGCTTGAAATGCACTTTCTTTGTCAATTATACCGATGGCATGTCAGGGGTCGTGGATCGCATCAGCGGCCAGGCCGTTCCTAACGAATCGGTGCGGGTCACTGATGTGGAAGTGGGCATCGATATGGGCGAGGAATATGGCTTTGGTTTTCATTATGTGGAACGGAATGATGGGACTTATTACATCATGGATTCCTCTCCCTTTGAAATATTTCCGGTCTTAAAAAACAATATGACGGTGGGCCAGAAATGGAGCTATGACAGTGAATACGGCTCTATTCTATATGAAGTCATGGATATGGGTGTTGATCTTGACCTGGGGTTTGCTAAATTCGAGGACTGTCTGCTGCTTTATGAAGATAACCAGGCGGTAGGACAGCAGAGCATCAGCTATTATGCACCGGGACGGGGGATTGTTTATGTCGTAGCTCCTGGCGGCAATTTTGAATACTATAAAATGACAGGCATGACTAAAATCGATCTGGCTGAGGCCGCCAACACTATTATCAAATGGTGTCCCAATTATTTAGATATCAAAGACGAACGCTTCCAGAGTCATTAAAGCAGTGGAGGGCTGCAAAATGAAGGCAGTGTCAGGCTGTTCTAACTCGCTATATTACGAGCGTTTAATAAGTGTCTCTATAGGGATTCAGTCACTATAATTGCTTAACCATTGTTGAACTATTGTTAAACTGGTAAACAGGATAATAGTAGAAGAATAGGGAATAAAGTTCAAGTTGGAAGTAATTTTGAAGGAGGGATAAAGAATGGTTGGATTTATAATTCTCGGAGTTGTCGTGGTATTATTAGCGGTATTCCTGATCGGTATCTACAACAGTCTGGTACAGTTGAGACAGCGGGTACAGAATGCCTGGTCACAGGTGGATGTGCAGCTGAAGCGGCGCTATGATTTGATTCCCAATCTGGTCAATGCAGTTAAGGGCTATGCCCAGCACGAAAAGGCGACCTTTGAAAGCGTGACCCAGGCCCGGAACATGGCCATGAATGCAGGGAATCTACAGGAGCAGATGCAGGCAGAAAACATGATCAGCAATGCCCTACGCTCCTTGTTTGCGGTAGCTGAAGCTTATCCGGAACTGAAGGCCAACACCAATTTTCTGCAGCTGCAGTCTGAACTCACTGATACCGAAGGTAAAATCGCTTATGCTCGCCAATTCTATAATGACACTGTGCAAAAATTCAACACCAAGGTCGAATTATTCCCCAACAACCTGGTGGCAGGTATGCTGGGCTTTGCCATGGTGGACTATTTCACCCTGCAGGGGGAACCAGATGCCCGGCAAGCTGTTAATGTCGAGTTTTAAAAGGAGATCTCTTATGAACATCAGAATGCTTTCCCGTTATTGGCGCACTGCAGTGTTAAGTCTCTTCATGAGTCTTTTTCTGGTTCTGGCTTTTATGACACCGGCGGCCTTTGCAGACCGGTCACTGACCATGGACCAAATCATTGTGGATGCTCAGGTCTTGCCTGATGCTTCCATGCTGGTCACTGAAAGAATCACCGTGGATTTTTCCGGACAGTGGAATGGCTTTTATGTAGAGATCCCTCAGGGGGATAGCCCTGTTACCGAAGTACAGGTGAGCGAAAACGGCCAGCCATACGAATTCAATCCCGGCACCGAATATGGTCCGCCCGGGACCTTTCTGACCAAAGTTGAAGGTGACAACATCATTATCGACTGGAGCATTGATGCCTATGATCAGGTGCGCACTTTTGATGTTTCCTACCGGCTGATCAATGCAGTCAAGGTCCACTCCGATGTGGCGGAACTCTACCGTAAATTCATCGGGGAAGCCAATGGCAATAAGATCTCCTATGTCCAGGTTAATCTCACCCTGCCGCCGGGGGCGGAACAGTTCAAACAGGGAGAGGATATCCGCATCTGGGGGCATGGCCCCTTAAACGGGGAGGTTGAATTTGCCGGACCTGATGGGGTCCTTCTGAAAGTCAGCGATCTACCGCCCTATACCTTTATGGAAGGCCGGGTGGTCATGCCTATCAGTTTCTTTGCCGATGCACCGGCAGAAGCCTATAGTGATCAGCCGGCTCTGTCCAATATTTTAGCTGAGGAACAAGGTTGGGCAGATAAAGCTAATAAAGAGAGGACAATGGCAAAAGTAGAGACCGGCGCTGGTGTAGGAATCGTGGCTGCTGCACTAGGAGTAGTCTTTGTGTTGTGGCGCAGCTTTGGGCGCAAACACCCCACGGTTTTTGACGGTGATTATTACCGGGACTTGCCGGCCAATTACAGTCCGGCAGAACTCAGTGTTCTGTGGAATTATAAGGCCATGAATGCCAATGATATCACGGCTACCATTATGGACCTGGCTCGGCGGCAATTCCTCTTTTTGGAGGAAGACACCGTACAGGTACGCAGATTATTAGGTAGCAAAGAAGTCACCACCTTCCGGCTCAGTTTTATGCCGGCACCGGAACCGGCGGCGCTGCGCAAACCGGAAGAAGCCACTTTAAGGCCTCATGAAGAAGAACTGATCGATTTCTTGAAAAACGATATCGGCGGCGGCAAGGATTATATCTATTTGACCGACATAGAAGAGTACGCCAAAAAGAACGGCGAAGAATTCCATGCCTTCTGGAGCGGCTGGACTTCCGACATCACTGCGAAATGCGAAGGGTACAACTTTTTTGACAGCCACGGCAGTATGACGCTTTTGACAGTGTTAGGAGGTGTCGCCCTTTTTGTGGTGGGATTTGTCCTGGCAGCTCGGATAGGAATCATCGGCTTGGGCATGCTCATAGCCGGGCTCATAATTGCCATCGTACCGCTCTTTTTCAAACGACGCTCTGTTACCGGGCAGGAAGACTATGTACGCTGGGCAGCTTTTAAAAGATTCCTGGAGCATTTTTCGGAAATGCAGCGCCATGAAATTCCCAGCCTCATCATCTGGGAGCATTATCTGGTCTATGCAGTGACTCTGGGGGTGGCCAAAGAAGTCATCAAACAGCTGGAAGTTGTCTTTCCCAATATGCAGGACGGGGATTATCGCTTCGGATATGGCTGGATGATGTATGGGACTCATTATTCCGGCATGAATGCCCTGACCAATTCCTTTGACGGCATCGGCAAATCATTCGAGCGTTCTTTAGCTTCCGCCCAGAAAGCCGTCAGCAAGTCATCATCCGGTTCCGGTGGCGGGGGCGGATTCTCCGGCGGCGGAGGCGGTGGCGGAGGTGGCGGCAGCTATGGGGGAAGATAGGGCGATCGGGCGATACAGCTGATCAAAGGGATGTAAAATGATTTGCTGGTTCCTTAAGGTTGGAAAAAAGGGGAGGATGAAAACCATGCTTTGTCCCAATTGCGGTGCTGGTTCTGATAAAAGCGTCAAATTCTGCACTAACTGTGGGAGTCCTATGTCCCAGACAGCAGAAAATCAACCGGATCACGAAACACCTACAGAGCAAAGGGAGGGGAATCAGAAGCTGATCGGTTTTTCCGAGCGGATCCATGACCCGGCCTTTGCCAGCTATCAGCGGCAGGCCACTGCTTGGTCCTTCATTTTTGCTGGAATATTGGCCGTGGTCGTAATCGTAGGGTTTTTCATCTATGGTCAGACCAGTTCGGAAATGGATAACCCCCAGGCTCTTTTCATCGGACTGGGAATCGGGGGCATGTTTCTGACCATCGCTTTATTGTCCACCATCAGCCGCGCAATGGTCAAACAGTGGGATGGGGTGGTCATTGATAAAAAGATTGAGAAAAAGACCCGGCGTCAAAAAGACAGCAACGGGCAGTATTACACGGAAAGATACACATTATACACGGTGGTATTCAAAACCGTTCAGGGCAAGATCGTGGAACGGGGTAGAGAAGATGACGATATTGTCTACAATTATTTTGAGATTGGCGATAGGGTGCGTCATCATAAAGGACTGGGCACCCTGGAAAAATATGATAAATCGAAAGACAGTATCATATTTTGTAATGCCTGCTCTACCTTGAATGACATCAATGATGACAAATGTTATCGCTGTTCCTGTCCGTTGCTAAAATAACAGCCGGGCACAAATTAGTATCGGTATAAGTTAAACCGGATGTGATGCCGCTGGGATTAGTCGGGCATCACACCCGGTTTTTCAGAGCTATTTAAAAGGATGTGATAGAATATTCGTTTCTCCTGTGTCTTACAGCAGTTTTTCCAGCATCTCTTTAATCTGGGGAGTGCCTATTTCCTCTAGGTCGTATCTCACCCTTACTGCCGGCTTCTTTAAGGACATCACCCTGCGCAGGTCGATCGGAGTTCCGATGACGACTACTTCAGCCGGAGAGCTGTTGATGGTTTCTTCCAGTTCCTCGATCTGGGACTTACCATATCCCATGGCCGGAAGCAGCTTGGACAGGTGGCCATATTTGGCGAAGGTATCCTTAATCGTGCCTACAGCATAGGGGCGAGGGTCAATTATTTCGGCAGGTTCTAGCTTTTCAGCGGCAATTATCCCGGCGCCATAGGACATGCCTCCATGGGTAAGTGTGGGCCCATCTTCCACCACCAGAACCTTTTTTCCTTTCACTGCTTCAGGATCATCTACAGCTATAGGTGAGTTGGCCATGATGATTTTGGCTTCGGGGTTATATTTGGTTACAGCTTCCTTAACCATCTCCACCTTTGCTGGGTCTGCGGAGTCAATCTTATTGACCACAGCGATGTCAGCCATGCGCAGGTTGGTTTCGCCAGGATGGTAGGTGGTTTCATGTCCGGGGCGGTGTGGATCTACTATTACTATATGTAGATCAGAGAAATAGAAGGGGATATCGTTATTTCCCCCATCCCAGAGGATTACATCTGCTTCTTCCTCTGCTTGACGCAGGATGAGTTCGTAGTCAACCCCTGCATAAACCACTATATTTTCATCGATATGGGGCTCAAATTCTTCCCTCTCTTCGATGGTGCAGTCATATTTGTCTAAATCTTCATAGGTGGCAAACCTCATAGCCGCCTGCTCCTCCAGATTGCCGTAAGGCATAGGGTGTCTGATAACGGCGACACGCTTGCCGGCATCTTTAAGAATTTTAGCAACATATCTGGTTGTCTGGCTTTTCCCGCAGCCAGTTCTGACAGCTGTTACCGAAACAACCTTGCGCTTGGACTTGAGCATTGTTGTTTTCGGCCCCATCAGCCTGAAGTCGGCTCCACAGGCTGCAACTAATGATGCCTTGTGCATCACGTCTTCATGAGCTACGTCACTGTAGGCAAAGACAACCTGATCAACCTGGTGCTTTTTGATCAATTCAGGCAGGTCCTCTTCTGCGTAGATGGGGATGCCGTCAGGGTAGTCCTTCCCGGCTAATTTAGGGGGATATACCCTTCCGTCAATATCTGGTATTTGAGTCGCTGTGAAGGCCACTACCCGGTAGGCCGGGTTACCTCTGAAATAGGTATTAAAGTTGTGAAAATCTCTTCCTGCTGCTCCCATAATAATTACATTGTCAGCTTTCATCTAAAGCCACCTCTTTTGTTTTATTAAATATTTTCCTCACCTGATGGTATTACCTCAGGTGGCATGTCCTCGCTTGTATCCCAGGAAAACACCTGAATATTTCGACGCTTCTCCCAACCCTGGCTGAGGTAAAAACCTTCTGCTGTATGGTTGTCGCCAAAGGCGAATAAATGAATTTTCGGTGCTCCTAAGTCTTTCAGTTGGCTGATCACCCGGCTGAGAAGCATTTTGCCGTATCCTCTGCCCTGATAGTCCGGGTGTACTGCCAGGTGGTATATATATCCGCGGCGTCCGTCAAAACCGCCCAAAACCGTTCCCATTAAGCAACCGTTTATCTTCAGCAGCAGACATGTAGTGGGGTTCCTCTCCAAAAAGGCCTTGAGTGAACTCTCAGTGTCACCCCGTCCCACCCCCAACCCAGGGATGGACCTCCAAAAAGCCAGCATTGGTTTTATGTCTGCTGCATTCGCTAGTTCCACCACACAACTGGCAGATTCCACTTTCCCCACCTCAAAGCACTCTATATAATTATCGGGCGATAACCCATGTTTTATTATAACCTAATATCATAAAATCCCAATAAAAATTTTTTTAGTAGCAACGAAACATCTCAGTGCTATCCTTGCCATATTAGTTGGTAAGCAATAAGCGCGGTGGGGGATACGGTACCCCCCTATAGCATCTAATGGATAACATGGTATCAAATTTGTTAAATTTAATATTATCCCCAAAAAAGACAAGACTAGAAATGTATCATTATTCAATAATAAGAAGAATAAATAACATAAAACCGAAATAGCGGTACCGAATAATGGCCCGCCTAAAGCGATGTAAGCATTGTCTTTGCATGAATCAAGTTCTTCGTGTTTGATATATGCACCAACTGGCGTAAAACTGCCAAATTCAACAGATACCTTAAGCATTTTGGCAGCATACAAATGCCCTAGTTCATGGGACAAAAGTAACAAAACATAACCAATTCCAAAATAAACATTAAAGCAAGCGGAAAATGTTAATATTGTCAATAATGTTATATTTTCCGTGGCACGGGGACGTTTCGTTTGCCACATTCAGCCCGCCCAAGCAAGGGGATGTTCTTTTTGTTTCCTGCTTCCCTTGCTTTAATGGAAACACTCCATCCCGTTTTTAATATGTATTATATTACGTTAAATATGCCGTAGTATTTTACGAATGATAATTGTATGATAATAGCAAAGAAGGGGGATTGCTTTTCAATGCCAAATATTAAACCTATCTCCGATTTAAGGAACTATAATGAAGTCTTGCGGGATATTGCTGTAGGCTAGGTGGCAAGGGGACGTTTCATTTGCTACATTAAGGGGGATATGCCCCTCAACCCATTCGACCTCTGGCAGAGGGACAGGTTTCATTTGCTACATTAGGGAGCAGGCAGGTATCAGGGGAAAAACCGGTTTCATGCCCATGGCATTTACCGTTATACCCGGGTTTAATTCTGTGAGGTGAAATAGCATGTGGTATGAAAATATGTTTATAACATTGGAAAATGAAAAGGACGAAGAGCGAGCAGCGCAGATGTCAGCTTATATGAAGGATAATTTCGCATTTTTAGGTATTCCCAAACCTAAAGTAAAAAAAATAGCAAAACCATATATAAAGAGTGCTTCAAAAAACGAAGATATAGATTGGAATTTTATAAATTTATGTTGGGAGAAAAATTATCGCGAGGCTCAATATGTTGGAACGGAGTATATCTATTCTATTCAAAAAAAATTAACAGATAAAGATATTGATAAAATAAAGAAGCTTATAACAACCAAATCTTGGTGGGATATTGCGGACGCACTCGATAAAGTAATAGGAAGGCTTGCATTGAAGTATCCTTCTGTTAATGATGAAATGCTTGTGTGGAGTGTGAGTGATAATATTTGGCTTAGGAGGATTGCTATTAATTATCAACGAATGTTAAAGAAAAAGACAAATACAGAACTTTTAGAGAAAATAATTTGTAATAATCTAGGCACAAAGGAGTTCTTCATTAATAAAGCTATAGGATGGTGCTTGAGAGAGTACAGTAAAGTGAATCCTGATTGGGTCAGGGAATTCCTCCTAAAATATGAATCAAAGTTAGCGAAATTAAGTATAAAAGAAGCCAGCAAGTATTTGTAGGGAAGCAAGGGGACGTTCTTTTTGCTTCCTGCTTCCTTGGCCTTGACGAATGGGGCGCGCACGGGAATTATGCCGAGGTTTCCTGGTGGGTTTTTGTTATGGAGTCCGTACTTTTAACGCATAAGCAGATAAAGCAGGAATAAAAAAAGAGTCCTAAGACTCTTAAGTTCTATACGTTCTTAAGTCCTATACGTGTTGATCTACAAGGATTTGATTACCATCTGGGTCTTCGATGAGAAAGCTCCCAGGTCCTTTTGATGATAAATCAACTTCAGATTGAAATTGAATCCCCTTTTCACGAAGTTCTTCTTGTAATACGCGGACATCTTTAAAAGATTCTATTTTTTCCGCATTGTTGTTCCATCCTGGATTAAAGGTTAATATGTTTTTGTCAAACATCTCCTGAAATAATACTATTGCACAATCACCATTTTTCATAATCAACCAGTTTTGATCAATATCTCCGTAAAGATCTTTGAAACCAAGCTTTTCATAAAATGCTTTTGATACTTTAATATCTTTTACACTTAAACTAATAGAAAATGCTCCAATACTCATAATTTACCTCCTTATATTTTTGTAAATGTTAATGAGCGCTCGGTCAATTGTCGGGAATTCTAAGGATAATTAAACACCTTGTTTGAGTGAACAAAACCCCTAAATAGTTATTACCTATATTATACCACTTTGTAAAATTTAAATAACTCAACTTTCGCACTAATGAAATATCCTCATTCTCTGTATAGCCTTGGATAAGAAATCTGAAGAGGTATTTCTTTTAGAAAACTTTCTTGATAAAATGGAAACATAAATAATAAGAAAGAAAGAAGACAATATGTCAAAACAATTAACATTTATTGAAGCATGGGAACGTCATTTTAAAAAATTGGAACAATATGTACCAATTGTAGCACGAGTTCATGGGGGTCATCACCCAGAATTCCATGAAGTTCATAAATTATTTGATACAATCAATAAGAAATGCAAAGAAGCGGGGTCAGAAAAGCCTGAGTTAAACGAAGAACTTGTCAAGTTACGTGAAATTACAAATAACTACACAGTTCCAGTTGATGTATGCGAAAGTTATGAAGCAGTTTACAAAATGTTGGCTGAAGTAGATAAAGCATATCAAGCTTAACTGGAAATGATTATAACCAGTTCCTTCTTAATTGTAGCAAAGAAGGATTCCGCACAGGCATTGTCGTAGCAGTCTCCCTTGGCACTCATGCTCTGGAGAATACGATTTTCCCTAAGCAGGTCCTGGAAGTCATATGATGCGTACTGCGAACCCCGGTCTGAGTGAAAAATTACACCTTCTGGCGGACGCTCATTGGTGATTGCCATATCATACGCTCCGATAGGTGGCAAGGGGACGTTTCGTTTGCCACATTAAGGGGGTAGGCAAGTATCCGGGGAAAAACCGGCTTCATGACCATGGCGTTTACCGTTATACCGTGTCTGTTATACGGGCAATAAAACGGACAGAAGGTGTTACAATAAGGCAGCAGGCAAGAATTACAGGGATATCTAAAAGTGTAATCCATCGAATTTAAGTGGGACAAGGAACTTGGCCTCTTGTCCCTCCCTTGTCTCTCATTTCGCAGTCAACTGATGGTTGAATAGGATGAATTCCACCGCCAGTTCGTTTTTTAGTGGTGTTTTTTTGTGTATGATGGTTGCAAGGAGGTAAAAGACATGAATCAAGAAGCAATAGGAGGTTTTATTGCGACCTGTCGAAAAGACAAGGAACTTACTCAAATGCAGTTAGCAGAAAAATTAAACATCACAAACAGAGCAGTATCTAAATGGGAAACTGGAAAGAGTGTTCCAGATTCTTCAATCATGCTCGATCTGTGCGAGATATTAGGCATTACCGTGAATGAACTGCTTAGCGGAGAAAGGATTACTATGGAAGATTATCAGAAAGAAGCAGAACGGAATTTGATTGATCTACAGACAAAGAAAGGCCGAGCGCAGAAAAGCTTGCTTAGATTGGAACTGATTTGGCTGGCAATTGCCTTATTGCTAACACCGGCACATCTAGCAATAAATTATTATTTCCCTGAAAACAATGGAACAGGAATCGGGCCACTGATTACGATCATTGGGGTGATTATGTTTGTAATATATTTCTTGAGACATTACGAAATAAAACTCAAGTGAAAATTCCAGTTTGCAGGGGACACGGAGACAGGTCCCTAGTAAGGAAGATTACCCAGAATGTTACTGTTTATGATGACCACTTTGTAATATGCTTTAAATCTGGAATTGAAATGGAAGTATGAAACACTATTTACATCAAACCGCCAATCAAGAGATAGCCCCCTCTTGGTTGCGGTTTTTAAATTGACTTTAAATTATTCCTATGCATAATGTTATTAACAATGTTGTTGATAGGGCTATCAATAAGGAGTGAACCACATGAGTGATGTAAATAAGCTGTTAGATGAGGCTATTAAAGAAACCGAAAACTTGCATGAAGGCGAAATTTTTCTTGTTAAGGATTTGTTCAAGGGTTATGTATGGAACAGGATACCGAGGAGGAATCGACTGCTACTTGGTACTTTATTTCTTAATCATGTTAATAAAATGAATGGTTATCTTAAGGCGATTGGAAAAACCTCTTCAAATCAACAGAGATATGAAAAGATAATTGAGTAATTTCAACTATAAGATGCAATCGCTTTATAATTAAACATTAATTTATAAAAATATTGGAGGTACAACGTGAAAGATAATAGTAAAATAAACAAGTTAACTAAAGTATTATTTGTAATTTATTTAATTGCGGTGTTCTGGATAATAGTATTTAAATTTAATTTACCATTTTCAGAATTAGGATATATGAGAAGTATAAACCTAATTCCTTTTAATGGATCTTTAACAATAGTGAATAGCAGAATTGATTTTCGTGAAATTATTATGAATGTAGCTATTTTTATGCCGCTTGGTATATATTCAGGCGTTCTATTTAAAAAATGGACTATAGGAAAAAAGATATTTTTATTTTTCTTAATTAGTTTAATATGCGAAATATTTCAGTTTGCTTTGGGTGTTGGAGCTTCTGATATTACGGATGTAATTAACAATACTATAGGTGGAATAATTGGATTGGTAATCTATATAGGGATTGAAAAAATATCGGGAAATAGTATTAAGGCACAGAAATTCATAAATATAATTGCAACAATAGGAACTATATTAATGATTTCATTGTTATCAGTACTAGTAGTATACAATTTATAGCCTTCGGAAGTCCTAAAGCTGCCAAGAAAATTGAAATTGAAGCAAAGGATAAACGTAACGTAGCTATCAGCAACAAAGCAAAAGCAAAAGCGTATGACATAATGCAAATAGTATTTGCCGCATTGATTCTTGCGTTTGCATTAATGCAGGTTGACATGTACGTGGTATTGGCATTTGCTGCCTACTTATCCATTATTTTTTCTATGAATTACTATCTCAATAAATATCACAAAGAAATGTAGCAGTAAGTTTATTGTCGACATCCTTTAACTCATGGGTTGCTAAGGTTAGAGAACAAAATGCAGAAAGACATTCTGAATGTTCTGCCCCAAACCATGTTGTGACGGTAGTATTGATGGCACGCACAGGTAAATAAATCCAGGTTGTAAGCCGTGAAAAGGCAGATTAGATTAGAGAAAAAGAAACCGCCATCGGGATGCTGTGCTGGCTGACGAATTAAATTATCTTGTTGTTACGGAGCGTAACAACTATGTTACAGTGTGTCTCTTGCTTGTTATGAATGGATGAAACCCGCATTCCGCATGTAAAC
>DIQC01000003.1:7878-19311 GCA_002426495.1 Thermacetogenium sp. UBA5472 | reverse complement strand
ATGACCTATACCAAACACTTGCAGATACACCGAACATACACCTGATCAAGCCGGTGGGCTACCTGGAAATGCTCATCTTAACCAAGAATGCGAAGAAAATACTCACCGACTCCGGTGGTTTGCAAAAGGAAGCTTACTTTGCAAAAGTACCATGTATTACTCTGGATATAGTTTCTGCTTGGCCGGAAACGGTGGAGGATGGATGGAACTGCTTAGTAGGGGGAGAAAAAACAACATCCCTAATAAAGAAAGACACTATAGTCAGAACAGCAAAACATTTTAAGCCAAACGAAAAGCAGCAGAATATCTTTGGTAATGGTCGAGCGAGGGAGGAGATATGCAGAATTGTAACACAGTACAAAGAAGCGAACCTAAAAGCTCAGTAATTACAGTACTCTTTCAAACAGAGCTCGTTCAACTAGCAGAAAGGAAGGAATAAACCAGGAATGTTATTGGATGTTGTATTAATTAACTATCAAATACCTCAACCATAACATTTTACCTGCTACATATAAATGATAAATAAAATTCGAGAAACTATAGCTAGCAAACTACCGGCAGGCAGTTTTGCTCGCAATGTCATAACTCTAATGACAGGCACTACCTTTGCCCAGGTCTTGACGATAATTGTAGCACCGATTCTCACAAGACTATATGGCCCAGAAGATTACGGAGTTTCTGCCCTCTATACTTCTATATTAGGTATATTTACTGTAATAGCCTGCTGGCGCTATGAACTAGCCATCGTCCTTCCGAAAAAAGATAGAGATGCTGCAAATGTGATGGCTCTATCCATATCAATATGCTTTGGTATGGCGGTCTTGACCTTGGTGCTGGTAGCTTTTTTTCGGATACCAATAGCAAATATCCTTGGTGCCCCTGAACTAGCATCCTGGCTCTGGTTTATGCCTCTTAGTCTGATTGCAGCAGGACTCTTCCAGGCCTTCAACTACTGGAGCACACGGCGCAAGCAGTTCAAGCGTCTGGCGGCCCGAACCATAACACAGAGTACAGTAACTGCAATCACACGACTTGGTGCAGGATTGGTTCTTAATCCGGGGCCAGGAGGTTTAATAGGAGGAAGTATTTTCGGGCAGCTGGTAGCTACGGGACAGCTAGCCTGGCAGATTATCAGAGATGAAGGGCGTATAATAATATCATATGTAAATATAAAGAATTTTAAAAGGGTTTTGGTGCGATATAAACGCTTTCCCCTTTTTGACTCTTGGGCGAGCATGTTAAACACTGCTTCAACCATGCTGCCGGCATTGCTGCTGGGATACTTTTTCACTCCAGCAGTAGTCGGGCATTATTCCCTAGGGCAGAATATTCTGGCAGCACCAATGGGAGTAATAGGCGGCTCAATCGCCCAGGTGTTTTTCCCCCAAGCCTCTGAAGCTCGGCATGGTGGGAATTTAGGCCAGCTGACATTAGATATGTTTCAGCGACTGCTGACATTAGGCTTTGTACCAATTCTGCTGATTGCTGTAGTTGCTCCTGATCTCTTCGCTATAATATTTGGCGAACAATGGTGGGCCGCTGGAGTATATGTACGCTGGTTGAGCCTATGGATGCTGTTTGTTTTTATATCATCACCTATATCTACCACATATACGGTGTTGGAGCGACAAAGGGAGTATCTGATCGTCAATGTTATCCTGTTCAGCACCCGCCTGGTGGCTCTGATAATCGGAGGTATTAGGGGCGATGCACTTCTTACAATAGCTTTATTTGGAATAACGAGTGCTGTTCTGTACATCTTTAATTGTATCTATATACTATATATGGCTGGTGTGACTGTGCGGGAAACCTTCACTGCTATCATGAAACAGATTATCCAAGGAGTGCCCTATGTTTTGCTTCCGACCATTGTCTGGTACAGTTCGTATAATTCGCTGGCCTTTGTATTGGCCGGTATAGGTGCAGGCATTATCTTCTTACTGGTACAAGCATACCGTATTAAGAACAGGGGCGTATAGTGATGATTCATATATCAATTCAATAAAAACAGTATCGCAGCTGCAACCAGTGATCAAAATAACATGAACTAGACATCCCAATGAACACCTGTACCATGCAGGAAATGTTCTATTGTTTGTTGAATATGGTTAACGGTTCTAACATATGACGTTTTTTGACCTAAATAGAGGTGGAGAGGAATGGAACGAATATCAAGAACAGTTGTTTTTTGTCTAATAGATGCGCTTATTATAAATATTGCTTATTTGGGCGCATTTCTCCTTCGTTTCGATGGAGCTATTCCAGGGGAATATTTAGTTAATTATCCAGCTTTTGCTGTTTCAGTAACAGTGATCACCATTTTTGTTTATTATATTTTCGGTTTTTATCGGAAGATGTGGCAGTACGCCAGTATCAGAGAGATGTATAATGTGCTGCTGGGGGTTACTGTGGCCAGCCTTGTTGTTATTGCCGCAGCTTATATTTTTATTTATCCAGAAGCAGCAATGAAACCCATGCCGCGCAGTATTTATCCCATTGCCTGGCTGTTAAATATTGTATTCACAGGGGGCAGCAGGTTTGGGATGCGTTTCCTGAGGGAATATCGCAATGGAACGGGGAAAAATGGCCAATCTGCCGCTGCTCCGGTAAATCCCAAGCAAGCACTGATCGTAGGTGCTGGAGAGGCGGGAGCGATGGTTGCCAGGGAGATGCGCAGCCATCCTACTTTAGCCTTGACACCGGTTGGTTTTATTGATGATGATATCCGCAAGCAGGGGCTTGATCTTTATAATATTCCAGTCCTCGGCAGAAGAGAAGACATCCCTTGTTTGGTTGGGGAATACCGGGTTGATGAGATTGTTATTGCTATGCCTTCAGCACCAGGACGGAAGATTAGGGAAATTGTCGAGATATGTAAAGGAACAGGAGTGGGAGTGAAAACACTGCCTGGAGTTTATGATCTGATCGATGGCAAGGTATCGGTCAGTCAGTTGCGGGATGTGCAGTTGGAAGATCTTTTGGGAAGGGATCCCGTACAGCTTGATATGGATCGTATTGCCGCGTACCTGAAAGGCAAAAATGTTTTGGTCACTGGTGCCGGTGGTTCTATCGGCTCAGAACTTTGCCGCCACATCGCTCGTTTCAGTCCCAAGACGTTGGTTTTATTAGATAATACTGAAAATAACCTGTTTGATATTGAGCAGGAATTAAAGGAGCATTTTCCAGATATCAAGCAGTTCCCTGAACTGGCAGATGTTCGAAAAAGTTGCCATATCAAGCGGGTTTTTGAGCTCTATCATCCCCAGGTAGTCTTTCACGCCGCTGCCTATAAGCATGTTCCTATGATGGAGCGTTTTCCGGAGCATGCTGTTGACAATAATATCTATGGAACATATCTTGTAGCATCAACTGCTAAGAAGCATAGTTGTGAAACCTTTGTCTTTGTATCCACAGATAAGGCAGTTAACCCTACCAGTGTCATGGGAGCATCAAAGCGGGCGGCAGAATTGGTAGTACAGCATTTTAACGAGCAGTGTAAGGAAGAGAACTTGAACAGCCGTTTTGCCGCGGTGCGTTTTGGTAATGTCCTGGGAAGCAGGGGTAGTGTGATTCCCACATTCAAGCGCCAGATATCCGACGGAGGGCCAGTCACTGTGACACATCCGGATATGGTGCGTTATTTTATGACTATTCCTGAGGCGGTTCAGCTGATCATCCAGGCGGGTTCTTTTGCCAAGGGTGGGGAAATATTTGTCTTGGATATGGGAGAGCCTGTTCGTATTTTAGATCTGGCCCAGGATCTGATCCGTCTATCAGGACTGACACCTGGCAAAGATATTGAGATAAAAATTACCGGAATGCGTCCAGGTGAGAAGTTGCGCGAGGAACTGTTCACTGACCAGGAAAAGATGAGCGCTACCAAGTACAGACGGATCTTTGTTGCTCATGATGGAGATAATTGCTTGGATGATGGGAAACTGTTATTAGAAAAGGTGCTGCAGGGATATGGTGTCAATGATGCAGATGAGGCACGGAACTTGCTGAACAATTTCTTTCCCACAATTAATCCTATGTTAAAGCAGAAAAGTGAGCAGTCTGTGCTTACACTGAATTTGACACATGTTTATGAAGAAGCATAAATTGTCTATATTTATTTGATTGTGAAAAGAGGAACAATCCCGTCCTTTATAGAAATCATTTAAATTACTCTATTCAATCGTACAGGAGGAAAGAAGATGTCATCAGAAAAACAAGCTACAGGTATTGCCTCACAACTCACAGAAAGAATACGCACCAAGACAGCAGTTGTTGCTGTGATAGGCCTTGGTTATGTTGGATTGCCTTTGGCTGTAGAAAAAGCTAAGGTAGGCTTTCGGGTGCTTGGAGTTGATCAGAACCCCGAGCGGGCTGCTATGGCCAATCGGGGGGAGAACTATATCGGTGATGTCAAAGATGATGAACTCAAAGATATTGTCGATAAGGGTTTGCTTACCGCAAGCACCAGTTTCGATTGTTTAAAAGAGGCTGATGTAATCGTTATTTGTGTGCCGACACCGCTGACAGCCAACATGGACCCCGATATTTCCTATATCGAAAATGTATGTGGGGAGATAGTGCCACGACTGCGGCAGGGTCATTTGGTAACCTTGGAGAGCACTACCTATCCGGGTACCACTGAAGAGGTAATCCTGCCTCTGCTTGAGGAGAGCGGGCTGAAAGTAGGGGAGGGCTTTTTCCTGTCCTTTTCTCCTGAGCGTGTGGATCCAGGAAATAAACGCTATACAACAAAAAACACCTCTAAAGTTGTCGGTGGGGTGACACCTGCTTGCCTGGATGTGGCAAAGACCTTTTACGAACAGACAATCCTCAATGTGGTTCCTGTTTCCAGTCCATCGATTGCTGAGATGACAAAGGTTTTTGAGAATACATACCGAGCTGTAAATATCGCTTTAATAAACGAAATAATGCTGCTCTGCGACCGTATGGGGCTTGATGTTTGGGAGGTTGTGGATGCTGCCGGTACAAAGCCCTTTGGCATTCAGACCTTTTATCCCGGTCCAGGGGTAGGGGGGCACTGTATACCCATTGATCCCTTTTACCTCACTTGGAGGGCGCGACAGTTTGACTTTCATACCAGGTTTATTGAATTGGCAGGGGAGGTCAATATCCAGGCTACATATCATGTAATTGACGTCATTTCCCGTGCTTTGAATAAAGCAGGTAAGTGTATCAACGGGGCGAAGATCCTGGTGCTGGGTGTCGCATATAAAAAGGATATCAGCGATGTGCGGGAGTCCCCTGCGCTCAAGGTAATTGATCTGTTAAAGAAGGAACATGCTGATCTATCATTTCATGATCCCTATGTGTCAGAACTCAAAGCTGTAGAGCCTTATGATTGGACAATGGATGGTGTGGAATTGACAGCAGAGAGGCTGCAGGAAGCTGACTGTGTAGTTATTGCCACAGATCATTCCAGTTTTGATTATGAGTGGGTTGTTGATAACTCAAAACTGGTGGTGGATACTCGCAATGCCACTAAAAATGTGAAAAATAACCGTGAGAAAATCGTTAAAATATAATGAAGTATGGTGAAAAAATGATTGCAAAGACAGCGGTGATCGATCGGAAAGCAAAAGTGAGCCCAGACTGCGCCATCGGCGAGTACTGTGTGATTGAAGATGGTGTTGTTCTGGAAGAGGGTGTGCAGCTGGGGCATCATGTGGTCATCCACAGGGGAACAAGGGTAGGTGCCGGAACCATTGTAGGTGACGGCACTGTTCTGGGGCGTCAGCCCCGTCCTGCTGCCACCAGCACAGTGAAAGAGGAGCATGAATTAAAACCTCTCCTGATCGGAAGAAATTGTACGATCGGTACAGGTGTTATTGTCTATCAAGGAACTGAGATGCAGGATTCCTGCTTTCTTGGGGATAACTCATCTGTCAGGGAAAACTGCCAACTGGGTGAAGCTGTGCTTATAGGGCAGCGGGTTGTTGTGGAAAATGGTGTAGAGATAGGGGATTATACCAAAATCCAGACCGGGGCTTATATAACTGCTTCTACAGAAATAGAAGAACATGTGTTTGTTGCACCCATGGTAACCACAACCAATGACAACTACATGGGGCGCACAGAAAAGCGCTTTGCAGACAGGCGCGGTCCCACATTTAAGAAAGGGTGCCGGATAGGAGGAGGGGTTATCCTTCTTCCTGGCGTAACCATTGGAGAGGAAGCATTTATAGCTGCGGGGAGCATCGTTCCGAGAGATATTCCACCCTATCAGCTGGTCATGGGAAGCCCTGCTCATACTGTGCGTTCTGTTTCTGAGGATGAACTGCTTTTCCCAAGGGAAACAAAACAGGTTGCTAAAGTTGACAAAACAGACAAAGCTGCCATTTCCAGCTTTGATTTGAAGCGCCAAAACGTAGCTCTGAGCGGGGAGTTGTCCTCAGTAATAGAAAAAGTCATTTCCAGCGGCCAGTTCATACTGGGGGAGAATGTTAAAAAATTAGAGGCAGAAATAGCTGAATTCTGCGGTGCAGAGTATGGGGTAGGGGTCGGCAATGGCAGTGATGCTCTTTACCTGGCTCTCTTGGCTTGTGGTATTGAACCAGGTAATGAAGTGATCACCACTCCATTTACCTTTTTTGCCACTGCTGGCTCTATTGTCCGCACAGGCGCAGTTCCGGTTTTTGTTGATATTGATCTAAAAACCTATAATATCGACCCCGAGCTGATCGAAGAAAAGATAACGCCTCATACTAAAGCAATCCTTCCTGTACATCTATTCGGCCAGTCGGCAGAAATGGATAGGATTATCGAGATTGCCCACAAACATGGTTTAAAGGTTATTGAGGATGCTGCCCAGTCATTGGGCTGTGAGTACCAGGGAAGGCCTGGTGGTGGGATCGGTGATGCAGGGTGTCTGAGCTTTTTCCCCACCAAAAATTTAGGCTGTTTCGGGGACGGGGGTATGGTTGTCACCAATAACCCGGAAGTCGCTGAAAAACTGCGGATGCTGCGGGTGCATGGCACCAGGAAGAAGTACCACCACGAACTTTTAGGCATCAACAGCAGGCTTGATGCATTACAGGCGGCGATTTTGCTGACGAAACTCCCACATTTTAGCGGGTGGCTGAAGCAGAGGCAGGATCATGCAGAGCTGTATAATGACCTGTTCAAGGCCTCCGGCCTTACTGTGAACGGAAATGTGGAAACACCGTACCGACAGTCTGGTTGTTTGCATACCTATAATCAGTATACAATAGCTGCTAGGAAGCGTGATCAGCTGCGTGACTATTTGAAACAGCGCGGTATAGGTACAACTATATATTATCCATCACCTTTACACCTGCAGCCTGTGTTCAAAGATTTGGGATACGAAGTGGGGGATTTTCCCTATGCTGAACAGGCAGCAGAGAGAGTGCTGTCTCTTCCTATGTTCCCAGAGCTGACAGAAGAAGAGAGCAAGCGTGTAGTAATAGCAATAACAGAATTTTATGGAGATGAAGCTAAGTGAAAAAATTAAATTTTGGCATCATCGGCTGCGGCAGAATCGCTTATAAACATGCTGAAGCCATCAAAAAGAATGAAAAGGCAAATCTATTATGTGTTTGCGATGTTATCGAAGAGAGAGCTGTAGATTATAAAGATAAATATGGTGCACAAGAGCATTATACTGATTATCATGAACTGCTAAAAAACCCAGATCTGAATGTGGTCAGCATCTGTACCCCCAGCGGCATGCATGCTGAAATGGGTATAGCTGCGGCAATAGCCGGCAAGCATGTAATTGTAGAAAAGCCGATGGCCCTATCCCTGAAGGATGCAGATGAGCTGATCAAAGCCTGTGATGAAAATGGGGTAAAGCTTGCTGTCTGCTTTCAGAATCGTTTCAATCCACCGGTGCAGAAACTGCGGCATGCCCTGGAAGCTGGAAGGTTCGGTAAACTGACCCATGCCAGTGCTGTCATACGCTGGTTTCGCCCCCAAGACTACTATGACCAGGCACCCTGGCGAGGAACTCTGGCCAATGATGGCGGCTGCCTGATGAACCAATCGATTCACAATATAGACCTACTGCAGTGGATGATGGGGCCAGTGGAGTCTGTTTTCGGCTACACTACTAACAATCTTAGGAAGATCGAATGCGAAGATGTAGGTGTGGCGGTTTTGAAGTTTAAAAGCGGTGCCCTGGGAGTGATCGAAGCCTCAACTACAGTTTACCCAGAGAACCTGGAGGAGACACTGAACATTTTCGGGGAGAAGGGTACTGTTATCCTGGGGGGCATTGCTGTCAACAAGATTGAGACATGGAAGTTTGTTGATTCCAAAGAAGAGAACGGCAGTCTAGGAGAGCACCAGCAGGAAGTTCCCAATATCTATGGCTTCGGGCATAATGCCTTGATTGAAGATTTTATTAAGGCGATTATAGAAGATAGAAAACCTTACATCGATGGTAGAGAAGGGATAAAGGCTCTCAGGCTTGTACTTGATATCTATCATTCTACGAGATCACAGAAAGAGATTATATTTTAGCCTTTTTCGGGAGATTAGGTGCCATGTCAGCAGATAGACATATTCTTATTTTACCTTCTTGGTATCCTACCATAACCTGCCCTATACGGGGAACATTCATTCTTCAGCAGGTTATGGCTCTCCGGAGAGCTGGGGTAAAGGTAGGGGTTATTTATCCAGATTTTCGCAGCCTTCGAGAATTAAAGATCCCGGCTTTAGCAGATAATCATTTTCAAACTAGTATCTGTATGGACAGGGGGGTACCTACTTACCGCTATCATGGGTGGAATATTTCGCGCCTAAAATTAGAACCCTGTTTATGGAAGCGGCAGGCAAAAAGATTGTTTTGCCTCTATACAGCCAAACACGGCATTCCGGATTTAATTCACGTTCATAGTATTTTATGGGGTGGTGTATCTGCTGCAGAAATAGCCGCTAGTGAAAATATTCCTTACCTGATTACTGAGCATGCTTCAAATTATGCTCAAGGTATGATCAGTTCATGGCAGGAACCGTATATTCGCAGAACTGTTAAAACGGCTGCGAAGGTAATGGCTGTCAGCAAAGCCCTTGCCGATAAACTTATACCGTATACTGAAGGAAAGCGAATCGAAGTCTTGCCCAATATGGTCGATACAGGATATTTTATTCTCCCACCTGTACAGCGTAAAATAAATCCCTTTCGTTTTTTAACAGTTGCTAGACTAACCCCCAAAAAGGGAGTTGATCTGCTAATAAGAGCATTTGCCAGAGTTTTTTCCCAGGAACAAAATGTTTTCCTGGATATAGGTGGAGATGGAGAACAAAGACCTGAACTCGAAGCTTTGGTAAAGGACTTATTTATACAGGATAGGGTTAGTTTTTTGGGGGAACTCTCACTAGAACAGGTTCGAGAATCTATGTGGCATGCTAATGCTTTTGTCTTACCCAGTTATGTGGAAACCTTTGGGGTCGTTTTGATTGAGGCTATGGCAACAGGGCTTGCTGCTATCGCAACTTCATGTGGAGGGCCTGATGAATTTATTAACTCAGATACAGGGCGATTGGTAAAACCAGGAGATGTTGAAGAGTTGAGCAATGCATTAAAAAGCATATATGAGCATCGATTTGAACTTGATAGAAGGGAATCAGGTATCCGGGCTTATATAGTAAATAACTATAGTGATACAGTTATTGTTGAAAAGCTTTTAGGATTTTACAATCAAGTTCTAAATGACGAGTATAATAAGATGACATGAATATAGTAGAGCAGTGGACAAGGAGTAAACATTATGCGAAATAACCACTTGAAAGATCCATCTTTATATCGAATAGAAAAAATCTTATGTTATCTAATTATAATCACAGGTTTTTTCGGAGCAGCTTTACTTCCATTAGATATATGCCCTTTCCAACTGTTCCCATACCGGATTTTTTTTATTTTGTTATTGCCTCTTTTTTGTATCCGTATTTTATTTAGAGAAAAACTCAGTCTATTTAACAGCAGTATTAAGTGGTATCTTATTTTTCTAATTTTCTGGCTGGGTTGTAGTTTTATTTCTTTAACTTGGGCTATGTCTAGAATGGATGCTCTTAAAGATATAATCTTTCTTTTCATGGGAATTTCACTGATTTTCTTTCTCTGTCGCTATTTTCAAGATAAGACTGACTTAACAAGGATTTACTATTTGTGTTTCACTGCTTTTGTCTGTTTGATACTTATTGGTTTCTGGGAACTTGTGACAGGGAGTCACTTATTTTCCTCTATGTTTTTTAGTTATCCGTCATATTCTATGCCGACAGGTGTATTTTTCAATCAAAATGATTTTGCATCTTTTCTGGCTTTATATATACCCTTCGGGATTGGAATGCTTTTCTATGGGCGTAGGTTGATACTAAAAGCCTTGGGTATTTTGAGTGTTTTAGGCGCGGTATATCTAATAATAATTACAAACTGTGTAAGTGGTATATTAGCAGTGGTATTGGAATTAGTGGTTTTATTTGTGCTATTTGTAATCAGTAAAAGGAAAGCTGGTTGGCTGGCAGTTCTAATCCCGGTGGTAGGTGTTATTGTTGTTTGGCAATACCCATTAATTGAACAATATATAGTGCAGATGGCTTCGGTAGGTGAGCGTTTCAATTTAATCCGCAATGGGCTCCATTTTCTTCACTCGACATTTGGTTTCGGTGTGGGTGCCGGAAATATCGAGTACTGGATGGCCCATTTTGCGAAGTATGATAACGGAGGGGTTCTGAACATACACAACTGGTTGGCTGAGGTTTTAGTAGGGTATGGTGTTTTTGTTTTCGCAGGGTATCTCTTGTTTTATCTAGGAATAATATTTAAACTTGTAAAAGTACGTTTTTGTACTGCAAATAACTTAAATAGGCTTTTCTGTGACACATTGATTTTATCATTATGCGGGTTCTTCTTTGCCTGTAATGGGCCAAGCAGTTTTTTGAATATCAATGCACAGTGGTACATCTTTGGTATAGCACTGGCTTTCATAAAACAAGTTACATCAGCTAAGGAGCAAAATGGCCGAATACATTCATCCGATGACTAATAAAATAAAAGTTGCCCATCTTTCTTCCGCTCATCCACCATATGACATTCGTATTTTTTATAAGGAGTGCAGGACACTGGTTGAAGCGGGTTATGAAGTTGTGCTGATCACTCCTTATAATAGAGAAGAGGTAGTAAATGGTGTGCGGATCAGGGGAGTGCCTAAACCTAGCGGGCGATATGAGCGAATGATGGGCACAGTGAATAAAGTTTACAAGGCGGCACTTGGAGAGGATGCCTTTATCTACCATTTCCATGATCCTGAGCTGCTGCCGGTGGGAGTAATGCTTAGACTTAAAGGGAAAAGAGTTATATATGATGTACACGAAGACCTTCCGCGACAAATCCTGACAAAGCCTTGGATTGCTCCTCTTCTTAGGAGTATTGTGGGGGCCGGTGCCCAAACTGTGGAA
>DIQC01000003.1:0-7756 GCA_002426495.1 Thermacetogenium sp. UBA5472 | reverse complement strand
CGGTGCCCAAACTGTGGAAAACATGTGTGCCCGATTTTTTGATAGAATTATAACTGTGACATCAACTATAGCAGATCGTTTTCCAGCACATAAAACAAGTATAGTGCACAATTATCCTATACTTGAAGAAATCATTGCTGCTGAACCTGAGCCCTATCATGAGCGGGATCCAATTATGGCTTATGTTGGGGGGATAACCGAGATTCGCGGCATTAAGGAAATGGTGACAGCTGTTAATTTAATACCTGAAGATGTGGGAGTGTGTCTGGCGATCGCCGGGGAATTCAGCCCTCCTGCATTAGAAAAAGAAGTGTGTTCAATGGAAGGCTGGGAAAGAGTTGATTATTTAGGATGGCAGTCTCGCCAAGAGGTCGCCAGGCTTTTAAATAATGCCCGTATAGGGTTGGTATTACTGCACCCGACATTGAATTATCTGGATTCTTATCCGATTAAGATGTTTGAATATATGGCTGCTGGAATTCCGGTAATCGCATCAGACTTTCCTTTGTGGAGAAATATCGTTGAGGATATAGGGTGCGGGCTGCTGGTTGACCCCCTTGATCCCCAGGCTATCGCCGATGCTGTACAGTGGCTATTAGCCCATCCAGTAGATGCTGAATCAATGGGTAAACGTGGACAAGCGGCAGTTAAAAACAAATATAATTGGGACACGGAAGCACAAAAATTACTTGATGTTTATCAGAGTCTGGTAGAATAGAGAGTAGGATGATGCAGCTTTGAAGATATTATTGTTGACACAATATTTCCTCCCCGAAGTAGGTGCCAGCCAAACACGCTTATATGAAACAGCCCAGGCACTGCGGCGCTGCGGTCTGGATGTAGAGGTTTTTACCTCTATGCCCTCTTATCCGCAGGGGAAGATCTTCGCTGATTATAAAGGTTGCTTTTTTAAAAAAGAACAGGTAAATGGAATTAATGTTTATCGGATTTGGTCTTATGCCAGCAATGACTTAAGTATCGGTAAGCGGCTCTTTTCCTACAGCAGTTTTACAGGATTGGCTGTAACTGCTTTTACTGCTGTAAAACCGCGGCCAGATCTCCTCTTTGTAGAATCACCACCTTTGACACTGGGTGTGACCGGTTATTTACTCAGTAGAGTGTGGAAGTGTCCTTGGATCTTGAACTTAGGTGATCTCTGGCCGGACTCAATCTTTGCCTTGGGGGCAATGGACAAGGAATCTATGGCAGGTAAAAGCCTGCTAAAACTCGAAAGCTTTTTATATAAAAGGGCCTCCGGGATCACAGCAGTTACAGAAGGCATGCTCTCCGATCTGCGGCATAAAAAAGCTGTTCCTGATGAAAAATTATTCTATTTGCCCAATGGGGCTAATGTTGAAATGTTTCATCCGGCCCAGGATTTTCATAAGCAGAAGCAAAAAAAGTTCATTTATGCAGGCCGCATAGGAAGAGCGCATGGGGCTGAGATCATAGCTAAAGCGGCCGCACTTACAAAGCATAGGAGAGATATTTGCTATGAAATGGTGGGGGATGGCCCCGAATTGCCCGATTTAAAAAGGTTGATCTCTGATTTGGAGATTGACAACTTGACTCTTTTGGATCCTGTACCTCTCTCACAGATGCCGCAGAAATTAGAAAATGCTTATGCAGCTTTGGTCACACTGAAGGACCTTTCACTTTTTAAAGGTACCCGCCCAGCGAAAATGATGTCACCCCTTGCTGCAGGCCTTCCTATTGTTTATTCAGGGGCAGGGGAGGGTGCTGATATAGTAGAGGATACATGTACTGGGCTTGTTACTCCACCTGAAGATGAAAAAGCCTTTGCTGAAGCCATTATCTGGCTTGCCGATCATCCAGAAGAGGCATCAAATATGGGTAAACGAGGCAGGGAATATGCAGAGAAGTATCTGGATTGGAATGTGCTCATTAAGAAATGGCTTCAGGATGTACAGGAACAAATCATATTAAGTTAAAGGGAAAATTAAAAATGCTGAAAAGATTTATTGATATTATTATTTCTTTTATATTGCTTGTTTTGTTTTCCCCTGTGATGCTCATATCTGCTCTTGCGGTTATATGTGATGCTGGTTTTCCGATATTTTATCGTGGAGCAAGGGTGGGGAAGGACGGGAGTATTTTTAATATACTAAAGTTCCGCAGCATGGTACCTGAGACTAGCAAAAAACATTCCGAAATTACTGCTAGCGGAGATCAGCGGATTACCCGTAGTGGCAGGTTTCTGCGCAAGTGGAAGCTTGATGAGTTTCCCCAGTTTTTTAATGTTTTACGAGGGGATATGTGCATTGTGGGACCGCGGCCAGAATCTCCTTCATATGTCAGATATTATACAGATGAAGAGAAATATGTTCTAAACGTCCGCCCAGGGATAACCGGGGTGATACAAATTCTCTTTAGAAATGAAGAACAGATGCTGGATGTCCCAGATCCTGAAAAGTATTATATTGATGTTTTAATGCATCAGAAACTCAGGTATGATCTGGCTTATGCACGATATGGTTCAGTTATGTTAGATCTAATGATAACGATCATAACAGTTATTGCTATCATAATGCCTCGTTGTGGGGTTGCTTTATGTAATAGAATTATTGAGAAACGTCTTAGATGTAATCTTTCTTCTGATTCATCTAAGAGCTCATTGGAAACATGATCTATCCAAGGGCGGTACTTGAACCCTGATGAGGATGCGTCTTGTTTCTTTTTGATAATAAAATGTGAGGAGTATATCATATGCGTTCTGAATTTTTACCTTTTTCACCACCTACAATTTCAAAAGAAGAAATAGCAGAAGTTACGGATACACTATCTTCAGACTGGATATCAACTGGCCCAAAGGTAAAAGAATTTGAAAATAAATTTGCTCGACATCTTGGTGCAGATGCTGCACTGGCTCTAAACTCCTGTACTGCGGGACTGCATTTGGCACTCATTTCCCTCGGTATTGGCCCTGGTGATGAAGTTATTACAACACCGATGACCTTTTGTTCAACAGTAAATGTCATCGAACATGTAGGAGCTTGCCCTGTACTGGTGGATGTACAGCCAAATACTTTGAATATCTCACCAGAATTAATAGAGAAGGCTGTAACAAAGAAAACAAAGTGTATTCTTCCTGTCCACTATACTGGACATGCTTGCGAGATGGATGCCATTAAAGAAATCGCCCGAACCAATAATTCATTTATTGTGGAAGATGCCGCCCATGCCTTTCCGGCCAGGTATAAAGATCATATAATCGGTACAATAGGTGATCTAACGTCTTTCAGCTTCTATGCCACGAAAAATATCACCACTGGCGAGGGAGGGATGCTTACTGGTAATCCGGAATTTATTGAAAAAGCCCGCGCCTATAGTCTGCATGGAATGGATAGAGATGCCTGGAAGCGTTATGATACAGGTAGTTCCTGGTACTATGAAGTTGTATATCCTGGCTTCAAATATAATATGACAGATATCCAGGCATCGATGGGGCTACAGCAGCTAAAGAAAATAGGAAGTTTTCAGGAAAGGCGAAGGAAGATAGTGGGGGAATACGATAAAGCTTTCTCACGGTATCCCTATTTTGAAATACCATGCCGGCTGCCTGATATTGATCATGCCTGGCAGCTGTATGTGTTGCGCCTTAATCTAGAGACACTGCAGATTAACCGTGACCAATATATTGAGGAATTGAAAGAGAGAAATATCGGGACAAGTGTACACTTTATCCCGATTCATCTACATCCCTATTATAGGGAGAAATACAGGTTTAAGCCTGAAGATTACCCTGTTACTTATTCCAACTTCCAGCGTATCATCAGTCTGCCGCTCTATCCACGAATGTCTGATCAGGATATTAACGATGTGATTGAAGCGGTGCTGGATGTGGCAGAGAAATACAGAAGATAATGTAATGATAGGGGAATTTACTATTATCATGATTTTATGGAATAATTGATATGGTTCTATATTTTATTGAGTTTATACAGAATATGACTAATACGAGCGTTAAGATTTAGGCTGTTTATCTTAATCTTATACTGATGTGAATTTAACCAAAAAGGATGATTAAACTGTGTCAACTGATAAGATATATCTTTCTTCTCCTCATATGAGTGATGAAGGATATGAAATGAACTATATTAAAGAAGCTTTTGACACCAATTGGATCGCACCACTCGGAAGAAACGTAAACGAGTTCGAAAAAGAGTTTGCTGCTAAGGTTGGTTCCAAAGCGGCTGTTGCTCTTGTATCGGGGACTAGTGCGATTCATTTAGCGTTACGTGCTGCTGGAGTGGGACAAGGGGATATTGTGTTCTGTCAATCTTTAACCTTCTCAGCTACGGCTAATCCTATTATTTATCAAAATGCAACTCCTGTTTTTATTGATAGTAACAACGAAACATGGAATATGTGTCCTGAAGCACTGGAAGAAGCATTTGTTAAATATCCAGATGTTAAGGCTGTTCTGGTGGTTCATCTTTATGGTTTATCTGCAGACTTGGATATAATTGTAGAGCTCTGTAGGAAGCATAATGCCGTACTTATTGAAGACGCTGCCGAAAGTTTAGGAACTTATTATAAGGGAAAACATACTGGAACATTCGGTGAGTATGGTGTGGTTTCATTTAATGGAAATAAGATTATCACAACCTCTGGTGGTGGAATGCTAGTGTCTGATAATGAAGAACGTATTGATAAGGTTAGATTTTGGGCGACTCAATCAAGGGACAAAGCAAGACACTATCAGCATAGCGAATTAGGGTACAATTACCGTATGAGTAATATTCTTGCAGGGATAGGAAGGGGACAACTAAAGGTATTAAAACAAAGAGTTGAAAAGAAGAAGTACATTTTTGAATTTTATAGAAGAGAATTGGGTGCGCTTGAAGATGTTGAGTTTATGCCTATTAATGAATGGAACGAGCCTAACTATTGGTTAAGCTGTATGATACTTAAAGGAAAGGTTAGACCTCTTGATATTATGGATGCATTACAAGCCGAAAATATTGAGTCAAGGCCGATATGGAAGCCCATGCATATGCAACCCTTTTTCGCAAGCTATGATTATATTGGCAGTGATGTATCGGAAAAGTTGTTTGAAAATGGTGTTTGTTTGCCATCTGATACAAAAATGACAGATGAGGAACTGAATAGGGTTGTTGAGGTTGTAAGAAAGTTATGTGAGTAGATTGTATGAAATAAATGTTACTTTTATGTTCTTTTTAATAATATGGTTCGATTTTAAGTCACCTTACCAGCGATAAGAAAATTGTGTGGATGGAATTTTGCGCCAATTATAATAGCATTGAATACTGTCAGTCATGGTAATGTGTCACAAGATGTTCTCCCGAATAATTGATTAAGATATTATAGGGAAACAAATTGATTGGTTGAAAATAATATTTTATTTTGGGAGTTATCTGTTATGAAAGATATCGAAAAACTAGCTAAAAGGGTAATTGATATATTCGGAGCTGTTTGTGGTCTTTTTTTGTGTTTACCGCTTTTTATAATAATTGCATTATTGGTCAGAATTGACTCCTCAGGGCCTGTATTGTTTAGACAGGAACGACCGGGGTTACACGGGATCCCATTTGTTATTTATAAATTTCGTACGATGAAAGAAATTTATGACGATGACGGGTTACTTCTTTCTGATGAACAACGCCTAGCACGTTTAGGGCGATTTTTGAGAACCACAAGCATCGATGAACTACCGGAACTAATAAATGTGCTCAAGGGGGACATGAGTTTAGTAGGACCACGACCTTTACTGATGGAGTATCTTGACCGATATACTCAGGAACAGGCACGGCGCCATGAGGTAAAACCGGGGATAACTGGTTACGCTCAGATAAATGGGAGAAATACATTAACATGGGAAGATAAATTTAAACTGGATGTATGGTATGTAGATAACTACTCTTTATGGTTGGATATAAAAATACTTTGGATGACGTTCATTAAAGTGCTGCGGCGTGAAGGTATTAGCGCAGATGGCCATGCGACTATGCCGAAGTTCATGGGAAGTGGCAAAAATGAATGCATGTAATAGTAATGTGGTAATACTTGGCGCAGGTGGTCATGCTAAAGTAGTGATAGCTACATTACACGCGGCTGGGTATAGGGTTTCTGCTCTATTAGATGATGACTTAGCAAAGATTGGTGATAAAATATTACAGGTACCAGTTACAGGCAACTTTGATGATCTTGTTAATTATGGTTTTTGCCAATCTCTAATAGCACTTGGCGATAATCAGATAAGAGAAGAAATTGCAGGAACCTATGAGGGATATTGTGATTGGATAACAGTAATTCACCCTACAGCTATTGTTCATGGAAGCGTTAAGATTAATGATGGAGCCATAGTTTTTGCCGGAGCAGTTATCCAGCCTGATACATCAATAGGTAGCCATGTTATTGTTAATACAGGAGCTACTGTTGACCATGATTGTAGGATAGGAAACTTTGTACACCTTGCGCCAGGTGTGCACCTTGCCGGAAATGTTTCGGTAGGAGATGGTGCACTTTTAGGAATTGGTACCGTAGTGATTCCCGGCAAGACTATAGGAGAAAAAGCTATAGTGGGCGCTGGGTCAGTTGTTATTGATGATATACCTCCTTTTGTAAAAGTTGCAGGTGTACCTGCGCAGCCTATACGGACAGAAGGTGCTTTCTAATGAGATTCATCCTTATTTATATAACATGAGAAGAAAGAACTATTAAATTGAGAGTTAATAGTTCTTTCTTTAATCTAGGCTTTATTAAAAAAATCTATTATTGTATCTGCTATCTTTTGTGCAATAGATTCTTGTACTTCCTCGTTTGCTACTCTTCTAACCTCTTCATCATTTGACATAAACCCTGCTTCGATTAAAACGGAAGGCATTGTTGTCCTTCTGGTCACAAATAAATTATGATCATGTGCTCCTGAATTATTTTCTTGGGGGCATATGTTAAAACCAAGAGTTGCTATATTGTTTACCAGCATCTCTGCTAATAATTTACTTTTTACTGCGGCATCACATGGAGTAAGATCTTGTGTGATATTACTGCCATATATAGTATTCACATTTATAAGTCCCTTGTCATCTAACAAAGGTCTGTAGGTACTGTAGTGTGTACTTATGCCCTTTGCAGTAGTATTCGGGTAAGCAGAGTCATGGTGAATACTTAAAAATAAATCAGCGTTAATGCCGTTTGCAACATCAACTCTATTTTGTAAATCTTGACCTAGCGTAATATTATAATCAAGCGGGGGAATTATATCTCGTGTGTAGATGACATTTACTCCGTGTTCTTTGAGCAGTTTACCCAGAATTCTTGTCTGTTGCTCATTTAAATCAGCCTCTTTTAACCCTGTATTTTTTGATACTGCCCCTGGATCACTTCCACCGTGTCCAGCATCTAGAACGATAGTAATTTCGGATCTCACTGTCACAGAACGTGAAGTAAATGTATCATAAGATTTAGAGCTGTTAGAGTCTTTTACGTGTACAACTAATAGAAATTGGCCTGGTTCAGTGGGATTCCATGTTGTTGCTTTAGTCTCGTTGTAATCTTTAAGTACTGTCCAGTTAAAGCTGCTGTCCCTTACAAAGAACTTGTAAAGAGGTTTGTTAGCACTGTAGGCCTTCGCTGAAACTGTATAACTTTTTCCATGATAGAAGCCTGAACCACTACCAACATTAAATGATTCAATAGTCGTGTCTTTTACTGTCACAGAACGCGAAGTAAAGGTATCATAATCTTTTGAGCTGTTAGAGTCTTTTACGTG
>DIQC01000023.1:17816-21086 GCA_002426495.1 Thermacetogenium sp. UBA5472 | reverse complement strand
AGTGCGGAGCAGGAAACCCGTTCTTGGGATGAGGATATAGGCAGTACATCAGTGATGAGAGCCAAGGAAACAGCCTCTGATTACAGATATTTTCCTGATCCTGATCTGGTGCCCTTTGTTGTGGATGATGCCATGGTTGAGGAGATCAATAAAGAGATGCCAGAACTGCCTATGGCACGCAAGCAGCGCTTTATAGATGAGTTTGGGCTTTCTGCTTATGATGCGGGTATTCTCACCAGTACACGGGAGTTGGCTGATTATTTTGAAGAGTGTGTTAATATCTATGACGATGCCAAACAAGTAAGCAACTGGGTGATGGTGGAATTGCTACGTCTGCTGAACACCAATAACATGGATGTGCAAGAATCAAAATTAACTCCGTTTCACCTGGTAGAGATGCTCCAACTGATAGATAAGGGCACAATCAGCGGCAAAATAGCCAAAACAGTTTTTGAAGAAATGTTTGCCAGCGGGAAAAGGGCAGAGCAGATCGTTGAGGAAAAAGGACTGTTGCAGATCAGTGATGAGGATGAACTTGCCGCAATGATCGATGAACTGATCGCTGCCCATCCGGAAGTTGTCGAAGATTACCACAAGGGCAAGAAAAAGGCTCTGGGATTTTTCGTAGGGCAGGTAATGAAACAAACCCGGGGCAAAGCCAACCCTCAAATAGTTAATAAGTTGCTTCTAGACAGGTTATAGCTTGAATCTGTGAAGATAACGTAGGAAATCTTAGTTTAGCTGAACTATTTCAAGCTATCACTAATACGTTTGATCAGGTACAATATAATAGGTTGCATTTATGTTTTTTAAGATGACAGAAGAATTGCATAATTCTGATCTGTTTACAAGCACAACTGTAATTGATAGTGGGAGAATATTTACAAGGGAGGGAAAAGCATGGGAAAGATTAAAATCGTAGATACTACACTGCGTGATGGGGAGCAGACTGCAGGTGTTGTTTTTGCAAACAAAGAGAAGCTTCGCATTGCCAAAATGCTCGATGCGGTTGGTGTCGACCAGATCGAAGCCGGTGTTCCGGTAATGGGTGGGCATGAAAAGGAAACCATCAAAGCAATCTGCGAACTCGGTCTGAATGCCAGTATTATGGGATGGAATCGAGCTGTTATCAAAGATATTGAACATTCCCTGGAATGTGGTGTAGATGCGGTAGCCATTTCTATCTCTACTTCTGATATTCATATTGAGCATAAACTGCGCAGCACCAAAGCAAAGGTGCTGGAGAGCATGGTTAAAGCAACAGAATTCGCTAAAAAACATGGGGTTTACATTTCAGTAAATGCCGAAGATGCCTCCCGCTCAGAGCCTGAATATCTTTATGAGTTTGCTCAGGCTGCCAAGGAGGCAGGAGCAGATCGCCTGCGTTACTGTGATACTGTGGGGATTTTGGAGCCATTTACTACATATGAGCGGATCAAGGAGCTCATTTCCCGGGTGGGAATTGATGTGGAGATGCATACCCATAATGATTTTGGAATGGCTACCGCCAATGCCCTGGCAGGTGTCCACGCCGGTGCCAAATGGGTAGGGGTCACTGTTATTGGTTTGGGTGAACGCGCCGGTAATGCCGCTATGGAAGAAGTGGTTATGGCGCTTAAACACCTGGAAGGGATTGATCTCAATTTCAAAACCGAGAAGTTCAGGGAGATTGCCGAATATGTTTCCGGTGCTGCCAAAAGGGAGCTGCCGGCTTGGAAGCCGATTGTCGGTTCCAATATGTTCGCCCATGAATCAGGGATCCATGCTGACGGGGCTTTAAAGGACCCTCGCACCTATGAGGTTTTCTGTCCGGAAGAGGTAGGGCTGGAGCGCCAGATAGTTATCGGCAAGCATTCAGGTACTAGTGCAATAATAGCTAAGTTTGAAGAGTATGGCATAGTTTTAAGTAAGGATGAGGCCAAAGACCTTTTAACACGTATCCGAGTGGCAGCTGTTGAGCTGAAAAGGACGCTCTTCGACAAGGAATTGGCTTATATTTATGAGGATTATGTTCATGAACGTACCACAAAAACGGCAAATTAAATAAATGGGGGAGGAGTCCCTTTTGGGAAAAACAATAGCTGAAAAGATATTAAGTAAGAAAAGCGGTCAAAATGCGTATGCTAATGATATCGTTGTGGCAGATGTAGATTTTCGGATGGGTCAGGATGGAACATCACCTCTGGCAATACGCGCCTATAAGGCTATGAATGGGAAGGGTGTATTTGCCCCGGAGCGTGCTGCCCTGGTCATCGACCACAGTGCTCCCAGCCCATTGGAGGGAGTATCTGCTCTGCATACTCTGATGCGTCAGTTTTCCAAGGATAACAACATGATCATGTACGATATCGGTGAGGGTGTCTGTCATCAGCTCATTCCGGAAAAGGGGCATGTCGGGCCAGGCTCACTGGTGATCGGTGCTGATTCACATACCTGTACCTACGGAGCATTAAATGCATTTTCTACAGGGGTTGGCTCTACGGATCTGGCTGCTGCCTTGATTTCAGGGAAAATGTGGTTCAAGGTGCCGGAGACAATCAAGTTTGTGTGTCAGGGGACACTTCCTGCAGGTGTTTATTCCAAGGACCTGATCTTATATCTGATCAGCCAGGTGACTGCAGATGGAGCGACTTACATGGCTACGGAGTATACTGGGGAGGCGATAGAGGCGCTTTCTGTGGATGCTCGTTTTACCATTTCCAATATGGCTATTGAGATGGGTGCCAAGGTGGGGTTGATGGAGGCTGATGACAAAGTTATGGAATGGGTGCGTAAACACAGTGATAAGAAGTTTGAGGCTGTCAGTGCAGATGCAGATGCCGAATACTCTGAAATTAAAGAGTATGATGTCAGCCAGCTCTCTCCATATGTAGCAAAACCTCACCAGGTGGATAACGGGGTTCCGATAGAAGATGTGGCGGGAACACCTGTCCAGCAGGCAGTGCTTGGTACCTGTACCAATGGCAGGTTGGAGGATCTGACCATAGCAGCAAATATTTTGAAAGGGCGTAAGGTACACCCGGAGACCAGGTTGATCGTTGCTCCCGCATCCCGTCAGATTTATCTGGATGCCATGGAAACAGGCATTTTAAAGGCACTTGTTGAGGCAGGAGCAGCTGTTGTAACACCTGGTTGCGGTCCCTGTGTAGGGACTCACAATGGGGTTCCTTCAGATGGAGAGAATGTTATATCTACCGCCAACCGGAACTTCAAGGGACGGATGGGCAACAGTAATGCCTTTATCTATCTGGGTTCCCCGGCGACTGTAGC
>DIQC01000023.1:13051-17643 GCA_002426495.1 Thermacetogenium sp. UBA5472 | reverse complement strand
TTTGACTCATTAGATCAAGACAGCGGAAGTTATAAAGACAGGTTGCTGATGTCTTTGATGGAAGTGGACAAAGATTCCGTTTCAGGTATCTCCGACATCTGACATCCGGCTTCCGACATCCATTGTAGTTAGGAGGAGAAGAGATGGAACTGCGGGGCAGAGCCCACACATTTGGAAATGACGTGAACACAGATTATATTATATCTGGCAAGTATAAATTCAAGACTTTAGATATGAAGGAACTGGCCAAATATGTGATGGAAGACCTTGACCCTGATTTTGCAAAGAGGGTGCAGGAAGGGGATTTTGTAGTTGCAGGCAGCAATTTTGGCTGTGGATCATCACGGGAGCAGGCACCCCTGGCCCTGCTAAATGCCGGAGTAGGGGCAGTATTGGCAAAGTCATTTGCCAGAATTTTTTATCGCAATGCTATCAACACCGGCCTGCCGGTGGTTGTCTGTGATACCAGTCTGATTAAAGCAGAGGATGAACTGGTAATGGATTTGGAAAATGGCCTGCTGAAAAACTTAACACAGGAGAAAGAGATTCCAGTTCAACCCCTGCCTCCGGTCATGCTGAAAATTTTATCAGATGGGGGACTGGCAGAGCATTTTCGGAAATATGGTGACTTTAATCTTTAGGGAAGCCGTTGCTCGGGGGACAGTACCCATTGCACGCGCGCAGGGGATTGCCCCAATTGCATACCCGATATCGCATCAGACATCTATTTTCAATGTAGGTAGACGGGTATCAAGAGATTAAGGGAACGGTTCTCGCGATCTGTTAATGGTTAATTATATTAATTAATGTTGAACTAGTATGCACTGGGGACGGCTTCGGTTACGCGAAAGTAAATCACTCAAGCCTGACCCCAAGAACAAGAAATATTGAAATGGAGTGTATGTTGTTGAAAAAGTATACAATTACATTGATCCCTGGTGATGGGACTGGTCCAGATGTGACCAGAGCTGCCCGCATTGTTCTGGATGCTGCAAATGTCGGTATTGAATGGGATGTTGTTGATGCAGGGGCGGGTGTGATTGAAAAGTACGGCACACCCTTGCCTGAGCATGTTTTGGAAACCATCAGGAAGAACAAGATCGCCCTCAAGGGGCCGCTGACAACACCTATCGGAACAGGGTTCCGCAGTGTAAATGTTGCTCTGCGGAAATCACTGGATCTGTTTGCCAATGTCAGACCTGCCAAGAGTCTCCCTGCAGTAAAGACCCGCTATGAGGATGTGGACATCATCACAGTGCGGGAGAACACCGAAGATCTCTATGCGGGAATCGAGCATATGGTTGGTGAGGATGCGGCAGAGAGCATCAAAATCATCACTCGCGCTGCCTCAGAGCGTATCGCCCGCTATGCTTTTGAACATGCCCGGCGTGAAGGGCGCAAAAAGGTGACTGCTGTGCACAAAGCAAATATCATGAAGTGCACGGACGGTCTGTTCCTGGAGGCGGTGCGGCAAGTTGCCAAGGGATATCCGGATATCGAATTTGAAGATCGCATTGTCGATGCCTGCTCGATGAAGATTGTCCAAAAACCTGAGGAACTAGATGTGCTGGTCATGCCTAACCTCTATGGAGATATTCTCTCTGATATCTGCGCTGGGTTGATCGGCGGATTGGGAGTAGCCCCCGGTGCAAACATCGGCGATGATGTGGCTGTCTTTGAACCGGTTCATGGCAGCGCCCCCAAATATACAGGAATGGATAAGGTAAACCCCCTGGCTACGATTCTCTCTGGTGTGATGATGCTCAAGCATTTAGGAGAGATGGAAGCAGCAGATCGGGTGATGAAGGCCATTGACCAGGTTCTCAGAGAAGGGAAATACCTGACCTACGACCTGGGCGGTAGTGCCAAATCATCGGAGATGGGAAAAGCCATCGCCGATAAACTCTAAAACAGAAGCTGCCTTGACATGAAGGGATAGTCTTCTTGTGTCGACCTGGTGGCAGTGCCAAACCATCGGAGATGGGAATAGCCATCTCCGGAAAGCTGTAAGCAAACCCTGGCGAGGTATGGGGGCAGTTCTTTTGCCTGCGTAGCATGTTGATTGAGTCGGTTTTCTACAGGATTTGTTCCCTTTGTTTTAGACAAGAACCAGGGGGACGTCCTATGACTCGTCTTTATTGCTCCCAGTCAATATCCGAATGACTAACAATTTCACCGTTTGTAATTTCCTTTTCTGCTTCGGTTAACCTTTCTCTCTTCACATTGGTTAGCTTTGTAAAATCGCTGTCCCAGGCAAGGACTACTGCTACCTTATCTCCAGGGATTTACCGATCAACCCCGAGTGCTCTACGGAAAAGTCTGCTGTGATATCGACTTCAACATAGGGGAAGATCTCTTCCCAGCGATTCTCAATCTCTTTCCAAACCTCGGGCTGGGTGCGGTGGATCTTATCCCCAAAACCAAAGACATCTGACCGCAGTTCCTGTGCCTTGATAACCGCGCTCCGGCAGCGGTGTTCCACCTCCTGGCTGATCATATTTTCCATTATTTTAATATCACTCTCTTTTGTAATATCAATGGTTTCTGGTGCTGCTCCAATCAGTTCTCCTGTTCCCTTGATTTCCACCTGAAAGGTGATTTCATCTTTTTTGACCAATGGTTTTACTTTTGTATTCACATCACGGAAAAGAAATGATGTGTTTTTCTCAGTGGAGTCAAAGGCCACAGGAATAACGCCTCCTCGTGCTTCTCCAATGATAAACAACATCCCCTGGGTTTCCAGCTCATTTAACCGCCCTGCCAGTTTTTCACCCTGAAAGACAACTACTCCACTCACATTTGCAACTTTCTGTTGGGGCTGTTCACCTTTTTCCTCATCTGCCTGGGGTGTTTGTCTGATTGTAGAACCTTTTTCCGGTGGAGTAAATGGCTTCAAAAAAGCTGTAGATGCTTCTCTGCCAGGGGTCAGCAGATCGTACATCATTGTAATAATATCAGTTCCCCTGGTTTTTGCAGTAAAAAATTGATTAAGGGTCAGTATATTAAAGATCTCTGTGGAAAGCTGAGTTTCAAATTCTGGTTGGGCCTGGAGACAGTCCCGTGCCATACCTTCACAGACAACAACCATGGCCCTCTCGGGTATGTCACGGTTGCGGGTACAGAAATCGATCACCCACCCGATCCCCTCTCTGGCCACAGATTCACTGATCACAAAAAGCACAGTATGACCCATAAAAAGCTGTCTTGATGACTGCTGACCCCAGTTGCGCACCGCATCCTGGATAGTGTCTCCAGTGATCGAGATTACCTGCCCGGGTGCTGTTTGCTGTTGGCCTGTATCTCCTCCCATACTCCCTCCGCTGCTGGCTCCTGGGGATGGTTTAAGTGTCAGTACAGAGAGCAGGATCTTGGACTTTCCATCTGATGTAATCAGATCAAAACCGAGGGCAGAATTGACGGTTAGTGTATCCATTTCCCTTCTGTTCCAGCACCCGGAGGTGAAAAGGAGTATAAAGACCAGCAAAATAACCATGAGTTTACGAAGCAAATTAATCATCTCTAAGAAATTTTCCTCCTTTTTTAAAAATAACAGCGATCACCAGCACCAGTGCAGGGATCAATAGCTCTACTGCCCATCCATAGTACGGGAAAATATTAAAAAGATAATCTGCCAAACGCAAATGATCACCATAGAACACCCTACTGATTATTATGGTACCTGCCAAAATTGGTAAAAGGGTTGCTCGATAGTTTTTTAGACCCAGGGTGGTGGCCGCGGCTATAGCAGAGGTGTGAAAGAATACTGCCATTTTAACGATTCCTCCAAGAATCCACATAACCACAATCAGGATTTGAATGCGTTCCAAAAACTGGGCAACCGAGATGTAGCGGGCGAGATCGTAAGTGGGGAAAACCATATAAACAGGAATCACATCGCCGAAGACCCCGATTAGTACTGCTGTAATTAGTCCCCCGACAAAAGCTGTTGCCAGCAGATAGTACACTGCGGTTTTATATACCTCCTGTTTTTTGTTGAGGTAGGGAAACAGCATGAGCAGTAGAAATATTTCCCCCCGGAAGGGGCTGACAAGTGCACTACCTTTGATGATAGGCATGATCCCGTTTTCCACAATTGGCCTGAAGTTGTCAGGATTGATCTCCTTTGCCACCAAAAGAATGATGATCAAAATGGACAGCGTCCATACCGGCCATACCAGTTCATTCTGCCGAGCGATGACCTCAATACCCAGGTAGACACCGTAGATGGATGTCAAGGCAATGAAAACTTCAATAACCAAAAGAGGGGTTTCCCTTAAAAAAGCCACATGAATAAAGGTAGAGCTTTGATTGATGATGACACTGGTGAGATGGATGAAAATTGCTGTGTAGATCCCAGCCAAAATTTTCCCGGGGATTTTCCCTAATATCTGGGGCAGGTATTCGGTGAAAACCTGCTGTGGAAACCTTTTGGCAAGAGCAATACAAACAAGTGCAACCGCCAAACCGAAAATTGAAGCAAGGCTAGGGGCCAGCCAGCTGTCCCGCCCGGCCATATGTATGACTGCAGATGGGGCATAGAGAAATGCGGTGGCTGCTTCGGTAAGGACCAACAGCAGAAACAGCTGCACACT
>DIQC01000023.1:12442-12752 GCA_002426495.1 Thermacetogenium sp. UBA5472 | reverse complement strand
GGGCTCAGGTAGGGGATACCAAAGGAACGCAGTGAACACAAATGATAGGTCAAAAAGGAAAATCCGATGACAATACCGATCAGTCCAAAGGAGGCAGCCAGCAGCATAAAGGGATAACGCAGGATGCGGATGGCGTTGGACAGGGATTGTATGGGAATGACAAAGGAGGCAATGGCTGTGAGAGCCACCACAATCACCATACCCGGTGATGCCAATCCTGCGCTGACTGCTGCCTGTCCTATGACCACTGCTCCCACAATACTGATAGTCTGGCCGAAGGTGGATGGGAGGCGCAGACCCGCCTCCCGCA
>DIQC01000023.1:11636-12291 GCA_002426495.1 Thermacetogenium sp. UBA5472 | reverse complement strand
CGGGGAGGCGCAGGCCCGCCTCCCGCAGTACTTCAAAGGACAGTTCCATAATCAGAGCTTCTACAAGAACCGGAAAGGGTACGCCCTCTCTGGAAACCAATATGGTCATCAGTAACTCTGTGGGCAGCAGTTCCTGATGAAAAGAAATAATAGCTATATAGAGTGAGGGGCCCAGCAGGGCGGTCAGGAGCGCGAACCAGCGCAGTACTCTGATCCAGGAGCTGAACCAGTAGCGTTTGTAATAGTCTTCCGGGCTTTGTAATTGGGCGGTCAGGGTTCCCGGGATGATCAGGGCAAAGGGGGTGTTATCGAACATCAATCCGGCCTTTCCGTCCATCAGGTTGGCAGCCAATTTGTCGGGCCGTTCTGTGCTGTCAAGGAGGCTGAACAGGGAAAAAGGGCTGTCCTGGATAAACTCCTCTACCTGGCCGCTGTCGACAATTCCATCTATTCTGATGCGCCTGACACGGGTCTTTATTTCGTCGACCAAACCTTCGATGACATAGCCCTTGAGGTAGACCAATTTAGCCTCTGTTTTGGTCAGTTCGCCTATTTCCAGGTTTTCCACAGCCAGGCGTGAGGTATGCAGGCGTTTGCGCAAAAGGGCGATATTTGTACGCACATCCTCATTAAAGGCATCATGAGGGCCTTTGGA
>DIQC01000023.1:6076-11396 GCA_002426495.1 Thermacetogenium sp. UBA5472 | reverse complement strand
TTTTTTTCAATTACCCTGCCATCGGAAAGGGCATTGTTGATCAGCCACTCTGTTGTAATTCCCATAGGAGGCAGATGATCTATGGCCTGCAGACAGTGCATCAGGCCCTGCCGCAAACGGGTATGATCTATCAAGGGGTCCAGGTAGATTACCGCTGCCCTGGCATGTTTTTTATCCCTTCCGATATTTACCCCTCGCACCATGATGTCATCACAGAGCCCAAATATTTCGGTAATTATTTTTACATTTTTATTCAGGCTTGAGGTAAGTGTGCGTTCCTCTTGATAACCGGGGTCACCAGGTTTTAAAAAACTTGTTGACTCACCTGTTGAGCGCTTGAGCAATTTACCGAGCCAACGCAAAAACGAAATCATTTTTTCCCAACTTCCCAGTTTATGTGTTTGATGCTTATTATCTCTAAATTAAATCCATTTCATGTATTCCCCGTATATTTCAATAGTTAAGTTTACATACTAAATAAAAGAACTGAACGTGATGTGACGTCCGGTTCGTGCAGCAGAATGATGTCAACGCAGCTGAAAGAAAGGACAGCTTTTTGTCAGCCTTCTTTATTCAGGAGGGATGACTTGTTTTATTGTAAGGGATTTTATTTTTGGAAGGGAGTGAACCATATGTCGCGATGCTGTAGTGAAAACAGAACCAAGGGTAGAGCAGGCCGCACTGCTGAGTCTCATAAGAGGCGCACGGTGGAGGTTGAGGGAGGGGTTGCCATTTCTCCGCTGCCCCTGACACACGGGGAGAGGGTGACAGTTAAGTATGATGGTCTGCTCGCTAAGTCTGGAGCAGAACAAATTTACCTGCGCAGAGGGTATGGCTCTGCTCAGAGCTGGAACTCTGTACAAGACCTGCCCATGCAGAGGAATGATGGGGTATGGGAGGTCGGCTTTGAAGCAGATGATGAAAGCAGGCTCAATTTCTGTTTTAGAGACCATGTTGAAAACTGGGACAACAATAACGGTAGAAATTGGAGTTTGGAAATACACACCGGTGAAATTCCGTAATATTCAGCCGGTATGCGTTTGATTGCTATTGTGACCTATTCGAAACACGAAAGTTATAACAAAATATGGCAAGGAGATACAGTTCAATGCGGATCTTGATGTTTTCCTGGGAGTATCCTCCACGCAGTGTGGGGGGATTGGCGCAGCATGTTTATGACCTGACAACTGCACTGGCCAAAGCGGGGGATGAGGTGCACCTGATCACTGTCGGGGATGCACAGTCTAAGGAGCACGAAAATGTAAATGGTGTAAATGTTTATAGGCTGCAACCCTACAATCTCTCTGCACCTGATTTTCTTACTTGGATCCTGCAGCTTAACCTTCGTATGGTGGAGTATGCCGTACCCCTGGTCAACTCTTTGGCAGAGATAGACCTGATCCATGCTCATGATTGGCTTGTGGCCTATGCGGGAAGGGCACTCAAACAGGCCTACAGGCTGCCTTTGATCGCAACAATTCACGCTACCGAGTACGGGCGCAACCAGGGCCTGCACAATGACCTCCAGCGTTATATCAGTGATGTGGAGTGGTGGTTGACCTATGAAGCCTGGCGGGTGATTGTCTGCAGCTGCTATATGGAGCAGGAGTTGACTCGTGTTTTTCAACTTCCTACAGATAAGATACGAATTGTTCCCAATGGGGTTGATCTGGATCGTTACCAGCGGAAGGGTGTAGAACACCTTTCTCGGGAACAGTATGCTGCTCCAGGTGAAAAAATTGTGTTTTTTGTGGGGAGGCTAGTGCGGGAGAAGGGAGCTGAAATTATCTTAGACGCTGTTCCCAAAGTTTTTCAATATTATTCAAATGCCAAGTTTGTTATTGCTGGGAAGGGCCCAGCATTAGATTATCTGAAAAACAAGGCATCGGATATGGGACTCTATGATAGGGTGTATTTTACCGGCTATATTGACGATGATACCCGTGATTTTCTCTACAGGGAGGCAGATGTAGCTATCTTTCCCAGCCTCTATGAGCCTTTCGGGATGGTAACATTGGAGGCTATGGCTGCCCATACTCCGGTAGTGGTCTCAGATGTAGGAGGCCTTGGTGAGATTGTCCAGCATGAAACAAATGGACTGAAGTGCTATCCCGGAAACCCCAACTCGTTAGCTGACAACATCTTACGGCTACTCCATGAACCAGAACTGGCGAACAGATTGGCAGAACGTGCTTACAACGACCTGCGCAAACAGTACACCTGGGATGAGATCGCTTATCAAACTAGAGATGTTTACGCAGATGTCCATGATAACTATGAGTCCAGTATCCCGAAGACCGATTCTGGGCTTGCAGAAGTTGATCTTCAGGAAAATATGTCTCAGGGAATAGCTGATATGGGCAGGTATGCTGTTCCTGGCTATCTCATGGGAGAACAACAAAATAAGGAATTGGCGGAAACTGCAAAAAGGGGGAGATATCATTGAAAGCGGTGATCATGGCCGGAGGTGAGGGTTCACGTCTCCGTCCACTTACCTGTGCTCTGCCCAAACCGATGGTGCCGGTGCTGAATCGCCCCTGTATGGAGCATATCATTTATCTTTTGCGCCAGCACAATATTAGCGATACCGCTGTTACTCTCCAATACCTGCCTGAGGAGATTAAATCATATTTCGGTGATGGCAGGGAATATGGTGTAAACCTGACCTATTTCACTGAGAATACCCCACTGGGCACAGCAGGAAGTGTAAAAAATGCTGCCGCATTTTTGGATGAAACCTTTGTAGTGATCAGCGGTGATGCCCTGACGGACAGCAATCTGCAAAAGGCTTTCGAATTTCATCGGGAAAAGCAGGCTCTGGCCACACTTGTTCTGACAACAGTTACCTGTCCTTTGGAATATGGAGTGGTCATTACTGATGGAGAGGGAAAAATAAAACGTTTTCTGGAAAAGCCTGGCTGGGGGGAAGTTTTCAGCGATACAGTCAATACAGGGATCTATATATTAGAACCGGAAATCCTGAATTATATCGATGAAAATAAAATGGTCGACTTTTCGAAAGATCTCTTTCCTAACCTGCTTGCTGCAGATAAACCCCTATACGCCTTTGTCACAGAGGGGTATTGGTGTGATATTGGTAATGTAGAGCAGTATAGGCAGGCACAGTTCGACATTTTGAATAATAAAGGAACACTCCTTTTCTTGCCTGGCCGGGAGGTTAGTGCAGGAATATGGATGGGTGAGAATGTACGGGTAGACCCATCAGCTGAATTAATTCCTCCGCTTGTTATCGGGAATGACTGTGCCATTGGCCCTCACGTCAGTCTTGGGCCTATGGCTGTGATCGGTGACGGGGTGCATATAGGGGAAGGATCTTCTCTAAAACAATGTGTCCTCTGGGATGGTGTCATGATAGGGGATAGGGTTGAACTCCGTGGAGCGGTTTTAGGAAGGGGCGCTCGCCTGCTTTCTGCTGCCAGAGTTTTTGAGGGTTCTGTGATCGGAGACAGGACTGTGGTCGGTGAAGAGAGCATCATCAAGCCCGGTGTGAAAATTTGGCCGGAGAAGTGGGTAGAAAAAGGAACACGGTTATCCAAAAGCCTTGTCTGGGGGAACTGCGGGCGGTCACGGTTTTTTGGCAATAGAGGGATTACCGGTGATCTGTTTACAGAGATCGCCCCCGAGTTTGCCTGTTCTCTTGGTTTAGCATTGGGTTCAAGTGTTGAGCAAGAGGGTAGGCTTTCATTGGCCTCTGACGGACATCCGCAAACCCAGGTCATCAAAAACGCTCTACTCTCAGGCTTGATGAGCACAGGACTGCAGGTTGTTGACTTGGGGAAGATAACCCTGCCAGTACATCGCTATGGGATCAATGCCTTCAATCTAGTAGGGGGAATTCACATTCACCGCGTCAGCCAAAGTAAAATTAACATCCGTTTGATGAACAGCAGGGGTGTGGACTATTCTCGCGGTGAACAGCGGAAGGTGGAGGGGTTGCTGAGTCGGGAGGAATACCGTTTTGCATCTGTTCCAGAAATTCGACATGTGGAGTATCTGCCTGGTGTTAACCGCTCTTATCTTAATCATCTCCTAGAATTCTTTAATCGAGATCTGATTAGGAGTGGGCGGTATAGGATTGTCGTTGACCATGATCCTGGTCAACTCGGTGCTGTGCTACCAGGTCTTTTTGATGATCTGGGCTGTCAGTTGATAACCTTTGCTGCCTCTCGCACTTACTCTCGGAATTTCCCGGAACTGCAGAGATCTGCTGAGCAGTTTGGTGAGGTTGTGCGGGAACAGGGAGCGAACTTCGGCGCTGTGCTGGATTCGAGCGGTGAAGAAGTGGTGCTTGTTGATGAGCAGGGGCGGATCGTTAGTGAAGATAGATTGTTAGCACTCCTTTCTATGATCACTATGGAGTCCAACCAAAACTCTATTTTGGCTTTACCTGTGACTGCTCCGGAGTCGGTGGTGGAGATGGCGCAAAAGCAGGGAAGGGATATCAGGCGCACTAAAGCTGCTCCCTGGGCTATCATGGAGACATTATTAGAGGACGATGTGCGTGCCTCTCAACAGAGGTGTCCTCAGTTTCTCCTCTATGATGATGCCCTTGCTGTATTGACTGCACTGACTGAATTTTTGGCACGCAGGAGAAGACCTCTTTCAAAGGTTCTGGCAGAGATTCCGAGTTTTGTTACTGTCAGAAAGGATGTGGAGGTCGACTGGGATGATAAGGGCAAGGTGCTGCGCCAATTAGCAGAGGAATCTCAAAAACAAAAGGTAGAAACCACGGAAGGGATCAAAATTCAGCATCCACAAGGGTGGGCAATGGTGCTCCCTGATGCTGAAGAACCGATGTGCAGGGTTTATAGTGAAGCCTTTAACCAGGAGGCAGCCGAATCCCTAACCGATATGTACGTAACAAAAATTCAAGAAATTTGTCAAAATGAGTCACGGGGATGAGTCACCGTCCCCTCGACTCTAATAAAACTCTCCAAGGTGACTGACACCTGGAAGTGTTTGCTATCAGTCGCGGGGACGGTGAGTCGCGGGGACGGTGACTTTGACTCATTTGAGTCACTAGAACCACTTCTCGATCTGCTCCAACACACTGGGGACTTATCCCTTATGCTCTCACCGTCCCGTAGCTCCCCGTCCCCGTAAAGGGAAAGAGAAGTCACCGTCCCCTCGACTCTAATAAAAACTCTCCAAGGTGACTGACACCCGGGAGAATTTGCTATCGGAAACAGGAAGCAACGTCAAAAGGTTCCTGTGTAAGGGAAAGAGGGAACGGGTCCCTGAAATTGAATCAGGAGAAACGTTCCCTTGTTCTCTTTCTAGCTCTCTCGCTTGGAAATGA
>DIQC01000023.1:0-5814 GCA_002426495.1 Thermacetogenium sp. UBA5472 | reverse complement strand
GAGTCAAAGTCAAAAGGAAGCAAAAAGAACGTCCCTTTGCTTCCCCTTTGCTTCCAAAATAAAACTCCCTGGGAGTTTTGTTTTTGCATTGTAACTTAAATTGTGAATTTTGGACCAATCACCGGAACCGTCCCCCTGATTGGTCTCGACTCACCCACCAACCGCTGCTGCTTGTTGGGATAAGGAGCCGGGGAGGTCTGTTATGTGGTGTGTCTGGTAGACACGGTAGTCGATATCTGGGAAGAGGTTATTGGAGTTCTCTATCCAGTTCAGCCACCCTTCATCGAGGGAGTTGCTTTTGATTCCTTCATACAGTCTGGTAAAGTTTGCAATATGTGAGTTAAAGCGCAACTTGGCATACTCTACCATAGTCCCGGACTTCATGATAAAAGGCCAGTCACTGCTCTGTGCTAAAAGGAGCTCTCTGGCTGCCTGATTAAGAGCACGCCATTGTGTGCCATCTGCTTCAGGATAGCTGTTGGCCAGTTCAATCATGCGTTCTCCTGACTTATGCAGGTGCTGCCAGACCCAATCATTGGCGCCATTTAACCACACCTCATGATATCCCTTGTAACCCCAACTGGATTCACAAGGAGTTGATACCTGATTACAGGGGTAGATCTGCAGGTAATCACCAGGGGTAATCATTTCGATATTATCCTGGTCGTAGCAGATTTTCCGGATTAAGAAATCGAGCCACTGTGGGCCCTCAAACCACCAGTGCCCAAAAAGCTCGGCATCGTAGGGTGCCACGATCATCGGTTTACGGTCAAAGGCTTCTGCAAGCCACTCTATCTGTCTTTCCCTGTTAAACATAAAGTTTCCCGCATGGGTAGCTGCCTTTTCCATTGCCCAGGACCTGACATAAGGCTCTTTATAATCAGTGGTGCTAGTGATACGGTAATATTTGAGCCCGGTATGGGTTTGGATCTTACCGTCCGGCCCGTCCGGCAGGTAAGGCCCGATATAGGATTGATCCAAATCATAACCGATGTCTCTATAAAAATCTCGGTAATCAAAATCTCCCGGATACCCCTCTTTAGCGCTCCACACCTGTTTGGAAGACTCGGTATCTCTGGCAAATGCTGCCACACCGGAGGGGCAGTAAATTGGCGCATAGTTGCCATACTTAGGGCGCGGGGAGGCGTAGGTGAGTCCGTGATTATCCACTAAGAAATATTTTATCCCATGCTTCTTTAAAATACGGTCATCACCGGGCTTAAAACCGCACTCCGGTAGCCAGAAGCCTGTTGGACGCCGACCGAAGCAACGCTCATATAGATCCACTGCAACTGCTACCTGGGCATTTATTACCTCTCTCTGCATACCTAATATAGGGAAGTATCCATGGGTGGCCGCAGATGTGATGATCTCCAGTTTGCCGGCATCCTGAAGCCGCTTAAAGGCTCCCACAAGATTCCATTGGTATTTATCTGTGAACAGATAGTGTGCCCGAGAGAAAAGGTCCCGGTACATCAGAGCATTGGCATTAAACTGGGGCTCATTTTCTGTCCTGTCCACTTCTTTGTTTGCCAGTTCCACAAGCTGCTCCAGATGGCGGACATAGCGCTGACGTAAGAGATTATCGTTAAACATGGAGAGCAGTGTCGGCGAAAGATTGATAGTAATTCGAAAGTCAACTCCATCCTCTGCTAATTTATCAAAAGTCCAGAGGAGAGGGAGGTAGGTTTCGGTAATTGCTTCATATAACCATTTCTCTTCTAAAAAGTATTCATGTTCCGGGTGACGCACATAAGGCAGGTGTGCATGTAAAACCATTGCTAAGTAACCTTTAGTCATAATCTCTTCCCTTTCAGTGGTATTACCAGTTCATGGGGGAACTGATATGCTCTTGCTCTATTTTTGTTACGGCGGCTTTTTGCGCCATTTCTTCGATAAAATCAGGAGAACCGTTTGCTTTTGTATGCATTCCGTAGATCCTTTTTTCGTATTCAGTAGGAACCATCCACTCCAGGTCGACAACATCAGAAACACCTAGGCGGGGCGTGGTTACCATATTGGAGCGGGCAATGAAGATATACGTCCCATCTGGCAGAATGCGGCCGAGCTCTATAAAATAGCTGTGGTTAGGCTGGCCGACGTTGATGTACCAGCTACTGGCAAGGTCATTGATCTGTATTTCAAATGCCTGCCGGGAGTCAAAAAAGTAAAGATCTGTGGTATCATAAACTTTCAGCACAGGCCGAGAAGACTCCCAAGCATTGAACCCATAGCGCCTGCGAATATCCTCCATTGTGCTTTCGCTGACTTCCCAATAAGCGAATATCCAAAAAGGGTCCCTAGCCATTGCATTTATATAGGTACCCCCATAGGCATAAGGGATTTTCGGCAAGAAACGGTGTTCTTCTTGTTCTTCTTCATGAAATATCTTTTGTGAGTGAGGTGGTGTCACCTCCTCCGCAATCTCTACATCCTCATCTCTGTGGATGTTTGGGCCTCCGAAAGAACGTTCTGACGCCATACCTATATTCTTCCGGTTGAGAGACCCTCTAGCATTGTTATTAATGGACATCCAAACTAGACCTCCTACCACTAAAATTGCAAATAATAAAAGAGAAAGTTCCCATAGGGTCATCGGTGGCTCCCTCCTTTTTGGTGTCACGACCCGTTTGAAATAGAAAACGATTAATTGCTAAAAAAATAGGAAAAAATGATGTACCGGGAGTTCTTTTGTATTATGTCCAATGTCAAATAGTTTATTGCATTCGAGAAATTATTCCTATAGGGGATGACAGAAGTGGATGAAAGAAGGGGATTACAGATGAGTGTAGAGGAGCAAATCAAGATAAATGTGCAATCTGTCAATCTTTTTCGTCAGAAAAAATGATCATAAAAATGATCATAAAAATATTGGTTACGCTGGGTGCGAATTATTGGTCAAGGCAGACGACAGCTCTTTCCAATTGATGTTCCTTGATTTCGGTTACCTTTATTGTCAGCCCATATGCATCCAATTCCGGCTTGCTTCCATCTTCAGGGATGAATCCGAGCAGACCGAACACAAAACCGGCAAATGTATCATAGTCTTTTGGCAGCTGTACTCCAAGTTGTTTGGACACAATTCTTAAAGGAGTTGCTCCATGTATCTTCCAGGTATGTGAGTCAATGGGTTCGATCAGCGGTGGTTCCACAGGGATAGAAGCGTCATCTTCCAGGTCTCCAACTAACTCTTCCAGCAGGTCATTCATTGTTATAATGCCGCTCATTCCCCCATACTCGTCCAATACTACGGCAAAATGGTTGCGGCTTTTCTGCATATTGCGAAACAACACATCGGTACGTACTGTTTCAGGAACGAAGTATGCTGAACCTACAGCGTTTTTCATGATATTATCACGCGTTTTTTCTTTGGTCCGGAAGAAATACTTTGTTTTTAAAACACCAATAACTTTGTCGGTGGTCTCGTCACATATCGGGTAATATGAATGAGTCCTTACAGCAATTGTTTCTTCCCACTGTTCAATGGATTCAGCAAGCCATAAAACAGCAACTTCAGTTCTATGTGTCATCACTTCTTCGGCTGTTTTGTCGTCAAATTCAAATATATTCTGAATCATCTCGTTTTCGCTGAGATCTATTGCACCCCTTTTACTTCCTTCATGGAGCATCATCCGGATTTCTTCCTCAGTGATCTCATCCTCTTCATCATGTGGGTCGACCCCCATAAGCTGCAGAATTCCGTTTGTGGATGCTGTCAACAACCAGACCAGGGGTGAAAATATTTGGGAAACAAAATAGATAAGTCCTGACATACCCAACGCCATCTTTTCAGCATATTTCATTGCAATTCGTTTGGGTACCAGTTCTCCGAATACGAGTGTGAAATATGACAGGATTAAGGTTATGGTAATAACCGATATTGTGTTAAGAGTAGGAGTCGGAATGGCTACTCCGAGACTAATCAGCCAATTTACCAACAAACCCGCAAAATTATCAGCGGCAAAAGCGCTGGCCAGAAAGCCGGCCAGGGTGATGCCAACCTGTATCGTGGCTAGAAAACGTGCAGGCTGTTCGGTTAATTCAGAAAGTTTTACAGCATGCTGATCTCCAGTTGTACTGAGCATGGCGAGTTTGGTGTCACTTATGGAAATAACCGCAATTTCAGCACAGGCAAAAACTGCATTGATAAGGATTAATGTTAGCTGTAAGAGCAGTGGCCAGTATATAGAGCCTCCGTCGGCCAATTAAATACCCCCATTAACAATTTGTTTGATTTCGATAAGGTTTGATAAAGACAGAAGCCAAAGCATCTGTAATCTAATACTGCCCATTTATGTATAAAAAAAAGGCACATTATTAAGAACAGATGAAACAACACCTGTCCATATAACGTGTCGTTTTCTTCTTTTTGAGTTGAGTTTTTTTGGTACTACATCCCTCAGGCAAGTCGTCCACTTGAGTAATGCACTCCTTCATATCTTAATAAATAATACCATGTTTTATCATAATGCGTCAATGGTTTCTTAACGGAGATATCAAGGCTCTTCTGCGATCTCTGCCTTTGCATAAAGTCCCAAAAAGGATATCAGGGGGATAAGATCGCTGTAATCGGTGACGATGGTGTGGGAAAGACAACCTTTCTAAAAACGATATGCGGCTTTGAGAACTTCAGCGGAACAATTAAAATAAATCCCTCAGTCAAGATCGGCTATTTTGCCCAGGAGCTGGACAATTTGAATAATGAGGCATCTGTACTGGATGGTGTTTTATCTACAGGGACAACTAGTTATATGGTATTAGGGATGTTAGTAGGTACGGCAATTGGTGGAGCAATCACCGTACCTTTGTTTGCCATCACCGGTAATCGATATTTATTGCTTTTTCTGGCTTAGGGGCTGCCTTTGGCTTGATATATGGTGCCGGATTAAAGAAACAAAACCGATCAGTCTTCTAGCATCATTTTTTCTAATAGCAGCGGTTCGATGTGTTTACCATCTTTATATGCTCTCATATTTCCGCCTGAGATTTCATCGATCAGAGCAATGTGCTTGTTTTCGCCTATTCTACCGAATTCGAATTTGATGTCATAGAGTTCAATACCCTTTTTAGCCAACTCTTCTTTTACTATCCCGCTGATCTCTTTTGTCAGGTCTTTGATTGTTTTGTATTCCTCAGATGAAAGGATCCCCAGCATAACAAGGGCATCTTCAGTTATGGGTGGGTCCTGGCGTGCATCATCTTTCAGTGTAAATTCTACAAATGCATCTAATGGCTGCCCTTCTTTAGCATACATGCCGTAACGGCGCATAAAACTACCCACTGCCCTATAGCGGCAGATGACTTCCAGCCCATAACCAAAAAACTCAGCTGGCTTAACTGTCATCTCTGCTTTTTCCATATCTGCATCTATATAATGGGTAGGTATCCCCTTTTCATTCAATACCTCAAAAAATAATTTTGTTAATCTCAGGCCTGCCCTGCCCGCTCCCTCCATAGTTAAACCAACAGTATTTGCACCGGGGTCAAATACACCATCTTCCCCTGTCACATCATCCTTAAATCTAAGCAGATAATTACCGTCGTCTAGAGCATATACATCCTTTGTTTTACCCTTATAAACAAGCTTCATCAATACTACCCCTTTTACAAAAATATAAGTTATACTCAAATGCTATTTTACCATATTTTTAACGTGCCCATCCAGGACCATCACCGGGACGGTTCTTCTGATGGTTCCGGTGGTGATGGATGACCAATCACCGGAACCGTCCCTCCGATTGGTCTTGGGTGATCTAGAAGATACTAACTATTAGTGATATGATAAATAAAAGTAAAGAGCAGCGGTGTGATGTC
>DIQC01000077.1:6169-6532 GCA_002426495.1 Thermacetogenium sp. UBA5472 | reverse complement strand
TAGCATGACCAACCTATCTATCCCAATACCCAGTCCACCCGCAGGGGGCATCCCATACTCTAATGCTGTGAGGTAATCCTCATCCATTTCATGTGCCTCATCATCCCCCTGGGCGCGCTCTTCCATCTGCTGTTCGAAACGCCGCCTCTGGTCCAGCGGATCATTGAGCTCTGTAAAGGCATTAGCCAACTCCCAGCTATTGATGAACAGCTCAAAGCGATCGGTGATCAGAGGGTTTTCCTTGTTGCGCTTCGCCAGTGGCGACACAACTACCGGATGGCCTGTAATGAAGGTAGGCTGAACTAGCTTCTCTTCAACACGGGCTTCAAATACTTCATTCAAAACCTGCCCCCAAACTGCATC
>DIQC01000077.1:1154-5900 GCA_002426495.1 Thermacetogenium sp. UBA5472 | reverse complement strand
ATTTCTCGATCTGAAAAAGTGACCTGCAACGTCCCCAGAACCTGCTGAGCAACTGTGCTGATTAAACCTTCTGTGATCTCCATCATATCCTGATAATCGGCATATGCCTGGTAGAGTTCTAACATGGTGAACTCCGGATTATGCCTAATAGATATCCCTTCATTCCTGAAGCTGCGGTTAATTTCAAATACCTTTTCAAACCCTCCCACCAAAAGCCTTTTAAGATACAGTTCTGGAGCAATACGCAGATAAAGATCCATATCTAAGGTATTATGATGAGTGATAAAAGGACGTGCTGCCGCACCGCCAGCCACCGGCTGCATCATAGGCGTTTCGACTTCAAGAAAATGGCGCTCTTCAAGGTAATGACGGATAGCTCGAATAATCTCGAACCTCTTCAAAAAAACATCCTTGACATCCGGATTGACTATTAAATCCAGATAGCGCTGTCTGTAACGCAGATCGACATCCTTCAAGCCATGCCATTTCTCCGGAAGAGGGCGCAATGATTTCGACAATAGCTCAAAACTTTTAATAGCTACCGTAATTTCGTCTCTATTGGTGCGAAATACTGTTCCCCGAACACCGATGATATCCCCAATATCCAGCTTTTTGTACAACTCATAAGCATCACTGCCTATGTCATTAAGCCTGGCATAAACCTGGATTTTTCCTGAAAAATCCTGCAGATCACCAAAGCTTGCTTTACCGTGCCCTCTCTTAGCAATCAGGCGACCGGCAATTGTGACATCTCGGTCATCATAAGCGGAAAAATCGGCAATAATCTCTGCTACATGCTGCTCTACCGGAAATCTTTTGCCAAAAGGTTCGATATCATTAGACTCTAATTCTGCAACTTTTTCTAACCGTACGCCAAGTATATCTGGCGACTCTTCTCTGCTGCCATCTGGCATAAAAAAACTCCTCCTAAATTCTGCTTCAACTATTGAGGATGCCGCGTCTGTCTCTGAGTATTTTTAATAAAGAGGAACCTAGCAACGAATATCCATAATGCTATACCTTAGAGTTCCGGCAGGCACCTTGATTTCTACTGTTGAGCCAACTTTTTTTCCCAAAATGGCCTTACCTACCGGGGACTTATTAGAAATCTTACACTCCGCAGGATCAGCCTCTGCACTTCCCACAATAGTATACTCGATGTCATCACCAGTATCCTGATCTCTTAAGAGAACTGTGGAACCTATACCAACTGTATCAGGCGTCAGCTCACTAGTATCGATAATTCGTGCATAACGCAGCATTTTCTCAATTTTTATTATTCTACCTTCGACAAAGGCCTGCTCGTTTTTTGCTTCTTCATATTCTGAATTCTCAGAGATATCGCCAAAATCGATAGCTGTACGAATACGGTCGGCAACCTCCCGCCGTTTAACAGATTTTAAAAAATGCAGCTCATCTTCCAGTCTTTTAACCCCGTCTCCTGTTAAAAGAACCTCTTTTTCTGGCAACCTTATCTCTCCTCTTGATTGAAATTTACTTAATCTTATGACCCTTCTAAATTTTTTATTCGGTTAACTTAGCAAAAAAAAATATCAGAAGAATGCCACCCCCTAGATCAAAAGGGTGACAACGGCACCTTAGTTAAGCTAGGCGCCTTGCCTCCCTGTCATATTAGAAATAAGCGAGCCACGCTGGGCACTGAGATCTAGTGCTATTATTCTGACCATTATGATGCTTCAATTTTTGCTTCAATTTTGTAGCTATTATAGAGATGTGTTCTTTATTTGTCAAGAGCTTCGGAAAAAAGTTTTAGATCTTCCGGAGTAAGAGCACGCTCAAAACTGCGCAGCCCTGCCAGTTTAAAGCCATGTTTTTTACCTAAACTATGGATTTCTCTGACCTGAGCTGTTGTCAGATCCCGCCCCAAAGAAAAGTTTTCACACCTGTTTTCCAGAGCAAGGATTATGGTTTCCGCCATACAGGCATAAGCTTTCCCCGGTGGAAACCCGAAATTAAAGTTAAACTGAACATTATCACCAGGAACATCCACCACACCGCCCTCAATAACCAACACATCCCGTCGTTCACTAGCTACTTTAACAGAGACATCACGAGGACGGGCAACATCACAAACAACGGCACCTGGCTTTAAATCCTGCGGTTCGATTACCGCATCTATTGCAGATGTTACAGCCACTACAATATCTGCATCGCTGAGAGCCTTTTTGGTGTCAGTGGTAAGCTTAACGGCACTTCCTGTTTCATGCAGAATCTGATAAGCCAGCCTCTCTAAAGGGGATTGGGTAAGGGAAACCAGAGTCAGAGCCCCTACCTCTCCAGCCAATAACTTGGCACAAACACTGCCTATCGACCCTGTGGCACCCAAAACCACTGCCTTTGCTTGACTCATATCGATACCCGCATACTCTACCGCTTTGATGGTTCCCTCCAGAGCCATAGCCACGGTATAACTGTTGCCAGTAGTGACAGCAATATCCAAGTGATCAGCTACTGTTATCCCGGCGTCTCCAACCACAGCTGACATAGCTCCAAGTCCCACTATCCCCGCTCCCAGTTTTTCAGCCAGTTTACCTGCTTCGATGATCCGCTTTATAACATATTCTTCAGGCATTTCTAGCATCTGGCGAGAGGTCAAAGGACAGACAATAAAATACCCTTCTGTCTCTGCTAAAGGTGATTTGATCCCCGTAATCTCAGAGATCTTAAAAACAGGAAAGCGGGACATGATACTCTCTGTAACTCTACCCGGAAAAAGTTTAAACAGTTTTATATTTCTTGTAATGAATCCCAAATCGATAGGATGCAAGATAAAAGCAAATTTCGTCATCATTAATTCTCCTTAATCTAAGCAACACATCAGCACACCTAAAACTCTAATCTGCCTGGTAAGTGGCAGTCTATTATCCCGCACTCTGCCATTCAACAATGAAAGGCAACACTTATTTAGCTAGGGACAACGGGTCTCCTAGTGGTTTTTTCTCTTCCTGTAGATAGACGATGCGGGGTTTCAATTGCATCTTTTCTAACACCCTGTTGTAATCCTCAGGTTTCACCTCATCAACCTTCTTCGCCAAAAGGCTGATCAAAACACCCTCCAGAACATTAGTACCAAATGAACGCCCATCCAATTCCGGGGTTGTGGTTACCAGAACCCTTACACCACGCTCTCGCAGAAGTTCCAGGTCATCTTTGGTCACAGTGTTAGTGATAATGATCTTATTCGGTAGTTTTGGAGGCATATATTTTCTGATAAAATGGAAATCTCCGGCAATAATGTCATTATGTTTATAGTAGTACTCGTATTTCGTATCTACTGTATCCTGTTTTTTCCCAGTGGGATACAAGTACTTAAAAGGAAGCTGGCTCAATAATGGAAGCAGACTATAGGCAATAAACCGGAGTGTCGATAGTTTATGGATAGGGATAGGTATTCCCAACGCAAAGATCAGGTCACCATAAGTAGTCTTACAGCCGGCATCCCAGAGAGCCTCGGCGATTCCAAAGCGGTCGACCCCTGATACCACCAATACATGTTTGCCCTGAAAGTTCCATTTTAATTCTTGTTGAAGATAATTGATCACTCGTCTCTCTAAGGTGTTTTTCAAACTGCTGCCATCGACGATTGGTGTAACCTGTGCCGCAGCGGCAATTTTTCTGGCATCCCGGAGAGCATAACGCTTATTTCCGGCCATCACATAGAGATCTATCCCCCCCATACCGAAAGCATCTACTCTGCCATCAAGTTCACGGATCATCTGGATCGCCCGCTCCATATCCCCGTCAGTACCTATCCGCTCTATAACAAACTTTTCCCCCAAAAATTCGGCCTCTACCTTATGGTCCCGTTTAGAAGAACCCAAACTCACACTCACAACCCGTTTCATAGGTCTACCTCACTTTCAATAGGGCACCCGCTTATCGGTCACTTTTCTGTGCCGAGATGATCAGCTTTCGCAGATGCTTAGGATCAAGATATTTGTCCTTTTCTATCGGTGATTCTCCTAGATCGATCCCTAGCACTTCCTTATCCAAAAGAGCAGCACACCAGTTAATACGCTGCCGCGATCCGATTAAGATGACCACATCACAAGTTCTGCTCTTTGCTGCCAATCCCATTACCTCATTGACCAGCTCCAGGCCAGACTTTTCTGTCACGAAACGCCAGCGCTCATCATCTGTCATCAGCAGTCTGAACTCAACCCCCAACTCGTCCAATAAGGAAATGAGCTCTTCTTTGTTCTGCAGCGGAAAACCGATGACAGCGATGCTTTTTCCCTTGCGTACAGATCCCAGATTCTCCAATCGAGAAAGGAAGGTTCGATCAACACCACAGCGATCGGCAACTTCCTGCTGGGAAACCCCTGTACTGCGTAGAGTCAGCATCTCAGTCAGGGAGCGGTAGAGTTTCTCCATACTGACAAGTTTATCCCCAATGCGATAGAACTCGTTCAATACCAAAACTCCCTTGTGCACAATTTTGTGTACATTTATTTGCCATTTTATTTTAACAGTTCATCTTTCTTTTGACAATGGCAGATCGGAAATTCTCCTTGTTCATTCTGGCACGATTATTGCATATATTTCAGTGTTTAGCGTTTGTGAAAAGTGGAACATTGTTCTCAAGACCATAATACGGAGGTGTAAAAGTAATGGCCCTACCTGCTGCCGACAGTAAATGTCACTCTACCGAACATAGTAAGAAGCGGAAAAACAAACTGGAAACTCCTAAAGCTACAGAACTCAAGATTGTCAAGAACGAAGAAC
>DIQC01000077.1:0-1085 GCA_002426495.1 Thermacetogenium sp. UBA5472 | reverse complement strand
AAAAAGCATCACATTAACCGACCCAGTAAGAAACATAAAAACAAAATAGAAACTCCTCAAGCCAAGGAACCCAAGAAAGTCGAGACTGACGACCAAAAAGTACATCTAGAATTTCCCTACGATGATCTGGAACTACTTTACGAGTATACGCTCAAAGAATTGGGAATCAAAGACCCATTCAAATAATCCGGGCTATTTCTTAGCAAGCTTCTACTCTAAGTAGATAAGTTCAGAAGGTGTGCATCACCACCCTCTGAACTAAAAATTTGCTTCAAATATCGCTGCTTTTCGGTCTTTTGGCTATCGATAAACAACCAGCATTTCAGATATCGCTAATAAGCATCTGTTAACAACAAACAATGTTCTGCCGTTTTTTCGGAATCTGTTAACAATATTACGTGACCATAATGAAATACGGCAGCCTTTATGCCGAAATTTCGGGGGTGCGTGCATACTTACAGTACACACCCCAAATTAATTCAAATCAAAGGGCAGCATCATAGATAACTGATGTTGCCCTTGGTATTCACCCTGCTTTATTTTTTATCGCTATCGCTTTTCAGTTTGCTCAGCCTGCCCTTTATTTCATCGGACTACTCTTCTAAAACTGAGCCTGCCTCTAAAATTTTTAAAAGAAACAAAAGCGTTGGCGATGCTCTTTGGGTTTGGCTTTAGTACATCCTCTGAACATCCTGCAGGATGTCGGTCACTCCTTCAGTTTCATCAAGTTTTTCCAGCGTATGCTGAGCCTTGCGCTGCCAATTGGGATAATCCAAATTTCCGAGAGCATTTTGTGGTTCCTTTTCCAGCCAGAGATCCTCAAGGTTGATGAGGAGAATTTGGGCAGGGCTGGCAGCCAGAAATTTCAGCCATCCCCGGAGCACTTCCCTAGCCTGGGGATTCGGTGTGGCGATCCAGCCGCCTTCATAAAGGTAGTTGGCCATGGCCGCCTGTTCATCCCTGTTTTTGCTCTCCCAAAAGGCAGCAAAGGGTACCATGTCATGTGTATTCATACAGGCTTGAACGGCAGACGGCACCGGCTGGGGCGCACCCTTAGGCCCGTATAGTTCAAAGGGCAGCACATA
>DIQC01000083.1 GCA_002426495.1 Thermacetogenium sp. UBA5472 | reverse complement strand
GATCAGTGGATGTGTTATAATACTATCATTAATTAGTATAGGCGTTTACGAGCAGGTGGTGCAGTATTCTAGTCGTAGAGACCTGTTTCGAAGGCGGGCCTAAAAATCCGTCACGGGCACATCGATGAAGTTCCTGGTGCTGGCTTTCGACGCCCAGTCGGGGGCTTGTGCTGGGAGTTAAGGAGGAAGGGCGATCTACAATGGCATGTAGGCGTTGACCCTGCCTCCGCGGAGGCTCAAGTGCGTAGTAACATATAATATATATGGCTACGGCTCGAGTTATACCTGTATGCGGTGCCAACTAGTGCTGTGTGCAGCGTAGCCTGCCTTGAGTGGTGCTGGTGGATGCTTTAAGTCAAAAGGGTTTATATCTGCTGGGGCCCTATGCAGATGATAAACCCGGCTGAAACCTTCACTGCAAAAGAGGCTAGAACCGGGTCGAAACGTCGAGGAAATCTCCTAGACTGTCTGTGCGAGGCGGCTCTTGTTGGGGATTAAAGTGTGGACTGAGTGGTAATCTGGCCCTGCTTTCGGTAACGGAGCAGAACATAGTTAAAGGGGAAACCGCCAGAACGGCGACGTTCGGTTACTATGTTGGGAAAACCTGCTAGACCTAAGCCGCAATATTTACCTAATAGGGGACCACCTGCTTATTATTAATTATTATTCTGTCAATAAGGTTGGAGGACAAGGTGATAAAACCTTACCCCAACCTATTTACTTAATAGCATAGGTGAGAGAATGGCTGGTCGAGATGATCGAAAATGGCGTCGCGGGCTGATCAATGCACTTTTTACTTTTGTTCTCAGCTTGATCTTCAGTTATGTATCTGATTTGTTACTGGGAAAAGTAACTGCTTTTATTCTAGCCCTTTTATTGTTGTTTGTTATTATAATGATCGGTGTGTTGTTTGATATGGTAGGTTTTGCTGCTGCGGCAGCTGAGATAGGTCACTTGAATGCCAGGGCCGCTAACAAGCTTCTCGGAGCACGACAAGCGGTTATGTTAGTTAAGAATGCTGATCAAGTGGCAATTTTCTGTAATGATGTTATGGGAGATGTCTGTTCTACTGTAAGTGGTGCCATAGGTGTTACCATAGTCTTCCGATTAGCAACTAGCAGTCCGGGGCTGGATACCGGTTTATTGACTACGTTAATAACCGCATTGGTAGCCGCATTTGCTGTCGGAGGCAAGGCACTGGGTAAGGGTGTTGCCTTAAATGAAGCAACAGAGATCATGTTTCGCCTCGGTCAAATTATTGCCTGGCTGGAAAGATTGATAGGTCAGAAATCAATTCTTACAAAGGGAAAAAGGTAAAGGTGAAGCTCTTTGATATTAGAAACAATTAATACCCCTTCAGATATAAAAAAACTGACATTTGAAGAGATGGAGAAGTTAGCACAGGAAATTAGAGTATATCTATTGGATGTAGTGTCGCAGACCGGTGGGCATCTGGCCCCGAATTTGGGCGTTGTGGAGTTAACAATCGCCCTTCACTTTGTTTTTAATTCTCCTGAAGATAAAATTGTCTGGGATGTAGGCCATCAGAGTTATGTGCATAAAATCCTAACAGGCCGCAGGGAAGAGTTGAAAACTCTCCGGCAGTTCAAAGGATTGAGCGGGTTTCCCAAGAGGTGTGAGAGTGTTCATGACTGTTTTGAGACCGGGCACAGCAGCACCTCTATTTCAGCTGCCCTGGGTTTGGCGTTGGCTCGGGACCTCAAAAAAGAAGAGCATTCTGTGATAGCTGTCATCGGAGATGGAGCACTGACTGGAGGCATGGCTTATGAGGCATTAAACCATGCAGGGCAGTTGGGAACACGTCTGATCGTTGTTTTGAATGATAATGAGATGTCCATCACGCGGAATGTAGGGGCTATGTCTGCGTATCTCAGTAGAATGCGCACAGATCCTTTCTATCGCAGAAGTAAAGCGGAGATCAAGGATGTTATGCAGCGGACTCCTCATATTGGCCAACGCGTGTTTAAGGTGGCAGAGCGCTTTAAAGGCAGTGTCAAGTATTTGTTGGTTTCGGGGATGCTTTTTGAAGAATTGGGGTTCACTTATCTGGGGCCTATCAATGGTCATAACATATCTATGCTGGAGCAGGTTTTAGAACGTGCCAGGTCCCTTAACGGGCCGGTTTTGGTGCATGTGAACACGATCAAGGGAAAGGGCTATCCCCCTGCGGAGAAATACCCTAATAAATTTCATGGAGTCGGCCCCTTTGACTTACAAACAGGCAAACCATATCGGTCAAAGTCAGGGCCTAAATTTACAGAGGTCTTCGGCGAAACAGTTTTACAGATAGCAGAAGAGCATCCTGAGGTGGTAACTGTCACTGCGGCTATGTCAGAGGGAACCGGACTCTGTGAGTTTGGCAGAAGATATCCCGGGCGGTTTTTTGATGTGGGAATTGCTGAGCAGCATGCTGTGACTCTTGCCGCAGGCTTAGCTCAGTCCGGCTGCCTACCGATTGTAGCCATTTATTCTACATTTTTGCAGCGTGCCTATGATCAAATCGTTCATGATGTTGCCTTGCAGAATATGCATCTTATACTTGCACTGGACCGTGCGGGTATCGTGGGTGAGGATGGGGAAACCCATCAAGGCGTTTTTGATCTATCCTACCTGCGCCACATTCCTAGGATGACGGTGATGGTACCTAAAGACCAGAGTGAATTGGTAGCGATGCTCAGGAGTTCTATCAATTATCAGGGCCCTGTAGCTATACGCTATCCAAGGGGTGCCGGCCCTCAGCTGGAAGTGAATTATCACCTTCCGGAGCTTCCTTTGGGCAGGGGCGAGCTTCTCCGAAAAGGAAATGATCTGACAATCTTGGCAATCGGCCCTCTGACTTACCAGGCCCTTAAGGCAGCGGAACTGCTCTCCGGAAAGGGGATTGAGGCAGCTGTTATCAACTGCCGCTTTGTCAAACCCCTGGATCAGGAGCTGATCTTAGAGTGCTCAAACAGGACAAAAAGGGTTATTACTATAGAAGAGAATATTATAGCGGGCGGCTTCGGAAGCGCTGTCTTGGAGCTACTGTCAGATCACGGTTATAAGGGGGATGTGGCCAGGATGGGTGTTCCTGACTGCTTTCTAACCCACGGAAAATCTGATCTACTGCGCAGGAATATTGGCTTGGATGCGGAAGGTATCATTGATTTGATCAAAACGAAAGGCTGGTTTGCAGCTGATGAGTAATCCGAAAAAAAAGCGTATCGATCAACTCCTGGTGGAGAGGGGTTACTTTGCTAGCCGTGAACGTGCAAAGCGCAGCTTGATGGCAGGTATGGTTTTTTATGAGGGGAGAAGGATCGATAAACCTGGAACTTTTGTGGATCCAGATGGGGAAATAGGTGTTAAAGAGGATCCCTGCCCCTTTGTCAGCCGGGGTGGGCTCAAACTGGATGCTGCTCTCCAGGAGTTCGATACGGCAGTCCAGGGACGAGTCGCCTTGGATTGCGGAGCATCTACCGGTGGATTTACTGATTGTTTGTTGCGCAGGGGAGCCAAAATGGTTTATGCTGTGGATGTGGGGTATGGGCAGCTGGCCTGGGAACTGCGCCAGGATCCACGTGTGGTTGTGCTGGAAAGGACTAATTTGCGTTATCTTACCCCTGAGCAATTGGGAACCAGAGTGGATCTGGTCACACTCGATCTTTCTTTTATATCTCTTACAAAAATTTTTGTACCTATTAGGGAACTGCTCACCGGCACAGGAGAGATTATTGCCCTGGTTAAGCCCCAGTTTGAAGCAGGCCCACAGTTGGTGGGCAAGGGTGGCATAGTTAGAGATCCGGATATCCATCGGCAGGTTCTATTAAAAACTATCCAGAAAGCTATAGAGTCAGGGTTCCAATACAAGGGGGTTACCTATTCCCCTGTTTGCGGAGCTGATGGCAATATTGAATTCTTTTTATCACTTGGTATAAGGCAAACGCAGGATAATAATAATTATGAGTCAGATGTCTGTGCTGTTGTAGAAAAAGCGCACAGTGTACTGAAAGAACGGCATCGCAAGTGATGTGAGGAGGCCAGAATGAAACAGGTAGGTTTGGTTGCCAATATGCGCAAAATCCGGGGGGGCAGGTTCCTGGATATTCTCGTTGAATGGTTTGAACAGCGAGGTATTAAGGTTGTACATCCCCAATCTACAGAAAGCATGTATACGCCTCCTTATGGATGCCCGGAGATTGATTTTCAGGAAGATGTGGACATGATTTTGACACTGGGGGGAGATGGGACACTTTTAGGGGTGGCGCGCCAGGTAGCAGATAAGGAAATCCCAATTTTAGGTGTTAATCTAGGACAACTGGGGTTTCTTACTGATCTAGAACTGCCGGACCTTTTCCCCTGTTTAGAAAAATTAGTTGAGGGCGATTACCAAATCGAATCCCGCATGATGCTAGATGCCCAGATTTTGCGTGCAGGCCACCCAGTAAAAAATATAATAGCTTTTAATGATGTGGTCATCGCCAAGGGGCCTATTTCCAGAATCATCAAATTGGAAACCTATGTGGGCAGGGATTATATGTCGACTTTTAGGGCAGACGGAATTATTGTTGCATCACCAACAGGCTCTACTGCTTATTCTCTTTCTGCAGGCGGGCCAATTGTCAATCCTGAGCTGGAATTAATGATTGTCACACCTATTTGCCCACATACTCTGTATGATAGGCCTTTTATTCTGCCTAAGGACCAAGAGGTAAGGGTGATTATGAGGACTGGGACTTCTGAGGTCATGCTTACTATTGACGGGCAGGTTGGTTTTCCTTTATTAAAAGATGACAGTGTTGTGGTTTGCAAAGCCGATTATTATACAAAATTAGTCAAAGTAAAAAAACGCTCCTTTTCAGAAGTTCTACACCAGAAATTTCGAGGAGGACGCTAGACACAGGGGAGAAACGCGGGTAACACAGGGGGACAGTCCCCTTGTGTTATTATCCCTTGTGTTATCAAAAAAACGGAAGAAAGTGTTCGCTTATATGAAACTGCGTAGACAGCAGATCATAATGGAGATCATTACAGAAAAAGCAATTACGACCCAAAGTGAGTTAGCAGATGAACTGCTGGCGCGGGGTGTCAAGACTACCCAGGCCACTATCTCACGGGATGTCAAAGAACTTCAGCTGGTTAAGATTCCTATGGGTTCTGATTCATATCGCTATGACCTGCCTCAGCAAGTGGAGCCTTCTCAGAGTGACAAACGCCTGCAGCGACTGTTCCGGGAAAATGTGGTGAAATATGATTACAGCGAAAATCTAATTTTACTCAAAACACTGCCCGGTGCTGCTCATAATGTGGCGGAGGCTCTTGATCACTCCGGATGGAAGGAACTCTTAGGAACAGTTGCCGGGGATGACACAATACTGTTGATCATCAAGCCTAGGGAGGCTGTAGACCAGGTGATGGAGCGTATAGATGAGATGTTGAGGTGAGGGGGATATAAATGCTTGTCCAGCTTGTCATCCAGGACTTCGCCTTGATCGAAAATGTGGAATTGATGTTCGGCCATGGTTTAAATGTGCTGACTGGGGAAACTGGCGCGGGAAAGTCAATTATCGTTGATGCCATGAATCTGCTGGTGGGTGGACGTGCCTCCAGCAACCTGGTACGCACCGGCACAGAGAAAGCCCTGGTCCAGGGTTATTTTGACTGCAGCAGTTGTGGGCAGGTTGCAGATAAAATGGCTGAATTGGGTCTGCCTCTTGGCGAAGATAATACACTATTGCTTGGTCGGGAGGTGAGTTCCAAAGGGAGAAGTGTCTGCCGAGTCAACGGGCGAGTCGTTCCCCTGGCCATGTATCGTTCTTTGGGTGAGCTGCTTGTAGACATCCATGGACAGCATGAGCATCAGTCTTTGCTGAGGGTCAGTCAGCACCGAGACCTGCTCGATCGTTTTTGTGGTCAGGTTGTACTGGAGCAGCGTTCCCTGGTTTCTAAGACATATCATGAGATGGTACAACTGCAGGATGAATGTAAACAAAAGCAGTTGAGTGAATCTGAAGCGTATCGCCGTTTAGATTATCTTCAGTATGTGGTAGCTGAGATAGATGATCTGCAGCCTGTTCCCGGGGAAGAGGAAGAACTGCAGAAAAAACGAGACCGGCTGCGTCATGGTGAAAAATTGACAACTCTTGCCCAGGAAGCAGTTGTTGAATTGAAGGACAATGATGGCCGAATGATACCTGCTTATGATCTCCTGAGCAGAGCTGCGGAAAAACTTGATGACATGGCTGAGCTAGACAGTGAGACAGAGGAAATGGCTCAATCGCTGAAGGATATCCTCTTCCGTCTAGATGATGTCATAGAAAAGCTCAGATTCTATCAGGAACAATTAGACTTTGATCCTGAGCATGCCAGAGAAGTCGAGGAGAGATTCATTGCTCTTTCAGATCTGATGCGCAAATATGGTTCCTCTCTTGCTGAAGTCTGTGCATATGGCAGTGAAGCCGCCGCAGAGATGGAGGCCCTCAAGGGGGCGGCTCAGCATAGGGAAGAGCTGGAGGCAGAATACCAGAAAGCCGTAGCTAAATATGATGTAGAGGCCAAAAAATTAAGTGCACTGCGGCGGGAAGGTTCAGTTTCTTTTTGTAATGCTGTGGCAGCAGAATTTCATGGATTGGGATTGGAAAAAGCTAGTTTGGAAATTGGCTGGGCAGAGTCAGCTAACCCTACTGCGGCAGGCTACGATATGCCGGAGTTTTTGTTCTCTGCTAATCCCGGGGAGCCACTTAAACCCCTGGCTAAAATCGCTTCAGGTGGAGAGATGTCCAGGGTGATGTTGGCTCTGAAGGTAGTCTTAGCTAAAAATGATCAGATTCCAACACTCATATTTGATGAGATCGACGCCGGAATCGGCGGGTTGACCCTGCAGGCTGTGGCTGAGCGTTTGGCGGTGATCGCAGAGGACAAGCAGGTTTTATGTGTAACCCATGCCCCTAATATTGCCGGTCGCGGCCAGACACATTTTAATGTGGAAAAGCTATTTTTAAATGGAAAAACAAAGATACAGGTGTCTCTTTTAGATGCTGAGGAAAGGGTAGAAGAGATTGTGCGTATGCTGGGAGGTACCTCACAAGATCAGGTGACCTGGAAGCATGCTCAGCAGATCCTAATAACTGGAAGGAAGTGATAAAGAAGCCAGGTATAAATAAGCTGAAATAAGGTTAATTTAAAAATCGGAGGAAATTTAGCCAGGAGACGTTATAGGAGTGAAATATAATCAAGACCACAGATCGCCGCAAGATTCCTGGTCTTTTTTTCTTTATTATAATCGCTGTAACCAGTTATATATTTCTGGTTCAATTTGGTGCTGCGGTTCCTTCCCAGCTGCGGGTCAGCGTAGGGGAAAGAGTGGAGCTGGATAATCTTTTCCCCAGTTGTATTTCGGCTCGACTAACAGCCCTGGTCTCTGAGGAAGAAGGGGTGCTGAAGTGGCAAGATGGCTGTAAAGATGAATTCTCCTTACTGCAAGGACAAACCCCATTAGCAGCCATTCCCGGAGATGTTCAATTGGACCTGCGCCTCTTTGGCAGGATACCCTTTAAAAAGGTTAACTTACAGGTAATCTCTCCGATTACAGTGATGGCCGGTGGACACTCAATCGGGGTGCTTATGAATTCAGATGGTGTGGTGGCCATGGGCTATTCCAATATTATCCTTGAGGATGGCAAAAAGTCATGCCCTGCCAAAGAGGTGGGAATATCCCCCGGGACATCCATCTTAAATGTTGAAGGAACTGAGGTACATAGTGATACTCATTTGAGTTTTCTCATCGACCATTATGCACGCAAAAAAGATATGCTCCACCTTGATGTTGTTTATAAGGGAAAGAATAGAAAGATAGAAATAGAGCCGCAGTTTTGCAGTGAGACCGGCCGCTATCGTATAGGACTGCTGATCCAGGATGGGGCTTCAGGTGTGGGAACCCTTACTTTTTACGACCCCAGAACAAAAAAGTATGGTGCATTGGGTCATTTAATTTCAAATTCTGAAGCTAATCAGTCTGGGGAGTTCAAGGACGGCAGGATTGTTCCCGCAGCAGTTCAGAAAATTATTAAGGGTGAACAGGGGAAGATTGGTGAAAAGGTGGGTTACTTTGCAGGCAAGGGTGCCGCAGGTAATATCGATAATAACACTCAGGTCGGTATCTTTGGTAAATTGGACCATAATTTATCAAATCCTGTTTCTCCCGAACCTATTCCTGTCGCTATGGGGCACCAGATCAAAGAGGGGCCGGCCACTATACTTACCGTGTTAAACAACCACACTATTGAAGCATTCCAGATCTCTATTCAAAGCGTATTTTCACGACCTCGTTCCGATGGTAAGGCATTTATTATTAAGGTTACAGACCAAGAATTGATCCGTAGAGCAGGGGGCATCGTTCAGGGAATGAGTGGAAGCCCCATTATCCAGAATGGAAGACTGGTGGGAGCGGTAACTCATGTCCTCGTCAACGACCCGACTCGAGGATATGGGGTATTGGCAGAGATGATGTTGGAAGAAACAGGACTGCTCTTTGAGCAGAAGTGGGGAAATATTACAGGATATTTTCGTGAGGTCTCTGAAAATAGGATATGATGTATTGTGTAGTAAAATATACCAGAATCAGTCACTATCTTGCATTATTTGCAGCAGGAAATAGTTGGTGCGCGTCGAAATGATCAGTAACAAGAAGGTAAAAAGAAAAGAGATAGTAACAGGGTTTAATTAATCATTTAGGGGGCGAAAAGAATTGGACGATCAGATTAAAATCATGGTAGTGGATGATAATAAGGAATTTTGTGAAATACTAAAGGAATACTTCGATGGACTTGATGATTGTGTCGTTTCTGGGGTGGCACATCATGGTTTACAGGCATTGGAAATGCTGACAGAGGAATTGCCTGATGTGATCATACTGGATCTGGTTATGCCACATCTGGACGGAATCGGTGTTTTAGAAAAGCTCTCCATGGAATATGGTGAGAACCGGCCCAAGGTGATTATACTCACTGCCTTCGGACAGGAGGCTATGACCAGGAGGGCGGTAGAATTAGGCGCCACTTATTACATACTCAAACCTTTTGATCTGGAGATTTTAGCCAATCGGGTTAGGCAGTTGGCGCATAATCAGGTGGGCCAGGTGCAGAACACACTACCCAAAACACGCAATCTGGATGTGGAGGTTACCAATCTGATGCATCAAATGGGGATCCCTGCCCATGTGAGAGGATATCAGTATATCAGGGATGCTATTCTCATGGTCATCGATGAAATGGGCCTGCTGGGAGCGGTCACCAAAGAACTTTACCCGGCGATTGCAGAGAAGTACAATACAACTCCCAGTAGAGTAGAGAGAGCCATTCGGCATGCAATAGAACTGGCCTGGGACCGTGGAAACATAGATTTGATCAATAAATATTTCGGCTATACTATTGACGTAGATCGAGGGAAACCTACTAATTCCGAATTCATAGCCATGGTCGCTGACCGGTTGCGAGTTGGAGCCAAAGTAGGCTGATTACTTGCATGCTCTTGTCCATTAGTTTAGAATTGACACAAGTAACAGATGGCGAGGCAGGTAAGCATGGATATTAAAGGTAAGGCAAAGGTAGATAAGCGCACTAAAAATCTTGTTAAGCGTCTGCATAGTAGCGATATTGCTGTTATAGATCATGCAGATATTGATGAGTTATCTGCAGAGGCACTGCTGCATTGTAAACCAAAAGCTGTAATTAATGCCAGTTCTTCGATCACAGGTAAGTATCCTAATGCGGGTCCTCTTAACCTTATTAAGGCAGGGGTCCCGCTTATTGATGCCGCAGGCCCTGCGGTAATGAAGGATATTGAAGAGGGCAATGAAGTGCTTATTTCCGGGGAGGAGATTATCTGTCAGGGCAAGTGGGTTGCCCGAGGAAATCTGCTGACTGAATCTGCTGTGCGCAGAAAAATGAAAACAGCATCTTTGAATCTAAAAACAGAGCTGTCCAAGTTTGTGGATAATACTCTTGAATATGCACAAAAGGAGCAGGGGTTGATTCTGGGCGAGTACCCTGTTCCGCGCCTGCGCACAAAAATACAGAACAAGTATGCTCTTGTGGTTGTGCGTGGATCTGGGTACCAAGAAGATATTTTGGCTGTCAAATCTTATATAGATGAAGTTAAACCTGTTTTGATCGGCGTTGACGGTGGAGCTGATGCTCTGTTGGAGTTGGGTTATCATCCGGATATGATTGTCGGTGATATGGATAGTGTATCAGATAAGGCCTTATTGTCCGGGGCAGAGTTGGTTGTCCATGCCTATACCGATGGCCGGGCGCCAGGTATGGAACGGCTCCAACAGCTGAACCTGGATGAGGATGCCGTTGTTTTTGCCGCACCGGGAACCAGTGAAGATATCGCACTTCTCCTGGCCTATGAAAAAGGAGCAGAGCTGATTGTCGCTTTAGGGACACACTCTAATATGATCGACTTTTTGGAGAAGGATCGCCCTGGGATGGCCAGTACTTTTCTGGTCAGGCTGAAAGTCGGCTCGATTTTGGTTGATGCTAAAGGGGTAAGCAAGCTTTATAGCCAGAGGCTGCGGCCCAAATATGTTGCTCAAATATTCCTGGCAGCACTGATTCCCCTTGTTGTAGTAATGATCGTATCACCGGCAACAAGGGATTTTTTAAAACTATTGCTGGTACAGGTTAAGCTTTTGCTGCGGATATAGTTCACCGGTTTAACATTCCACATGGTTTGCAGGGTTGACACAGGAGAACCGTCCCGCTGTGTCTCAGGAGGGATGAATTTGTTCGATATTAAACATCATATAGCTTCACTTGCTGCTGTTTTTCTGGCTTTAGCCCTCGGCATCTTAATTGGGAGTTCCATGGTCGGAAGTGATGCTATTACTCAACAGCAGACAAACGTGATTGAGGGCATTGAAAAAGAATTTAATATTTTGCGAGAGGAAAACAAGGAAAATGCCCAGGGCCTGATCCAGGCTCAGGAAGTAATGTCATATCAGCAGCAGTTTAATCAGCAAGTGTCCCCCTTGTTGGTGCGCAATAAACTCCAAGGGCGGAAGATTGCTGTGGTGGATCTTAATTACAGCAAGGAACATGAAGGATTATCCAATGTTCTCCGTGCTGCTGGGGCTGAAGTACAGTCGGTTACAGTGATCGATTTATCCTTATTAAGGGATGAGAACCTAAATAGACAGACCGCTGGCATGCTGGGAAAATCGGGTAAGGTTAAAACAGAAGACTATCTACCTCATTTAGCAAGGCTGTTAGCGGAGGCGATCATCAGTGGTGAGAACGGCGATTTAGTAAAATTTCTAGATGAGAATGATGTTGTCAAAATCTCAGGCAATTATGGCCCTCCTCTTCAGGATGTAATACTGGTCGGGGGTGCTGAAAGTAAAGACCGGGATTATTTTAAGAAATTTGACCAGGTCATGATCAATGCCTTGCTGAAAACAGGATATAATTTATATGGGGTTGAGGATAGTGATACACCGGTTTCTTATATGCGCTATTATCAGGGTGAGCGTTTAACCACTGTGGACAATATTGATACTGCGTACGGCCAGGTATCTCTAGTGATGGCCATGTATGGTTATCCTGGGCAGTACGGTATTAAAGAGAGCGCAGAGGCATTCCTCCCCCCTCTTGAGTAAGGATGTGAACATTGTTTGATCTCTGTATTGATTCCCGCCTACAATGAAGGGGATAGAATATTTGATACTGTAAAGGCTGTTCTTCATGTTGAGGGTGTAGAGCAGGTAGTTGTGGTGGATGATGGATCTCAGGATAACACAGCTAAGAAAGCAAGGCTTGCCGGGGCTGAAGTTATAAGCTTGACTGAAAATGGTGGGAAAGGGAAAGCTCTGAATGCGGGGGCAGCTCATCTTATTCAGCCTGTCATAGCTATCCTGGATGGCGATTTGGGCTTAAGTGCCGGTCAGTTGTCTGTTCTCGCCGAGCCTGTTTTAAAAGGAGAGGCAGATCTGACTATTGCTGCCTTTCCTCCTGTAAAAAATGCGGGAGGATTTGGTTTCGTTAAGGGCTTGGCCAGATTTGGGCTTCGCTTGTTGGCCGGGCAGCAGTTCGATGCACCCTTATCTGGTCAGCGGGTTATGCGCCGCCAGGTTCTGGATGCGGTTCTTCCCTTTGCCTCCGGATATGGGGTGGAGGTAGCCATGACGATTGCGGCAGCTCGCAGGGGGTTTCGTATCCGGGAGGTTCCTACAATGATGAGCCATCGTGTCACAGGTAGAGACTGGTCAGGCATTCGGCACCGGGCTAAACAGTTCTGGCATGTGCTGCTGGCCTTATTATCTGCTGGTCTAAAGAGGGTTGTATAGATGACAATATTAATTGCCGCAGGGTTGGGGTTTATACTGGCTCTGATCATGTTGTCCTTTTTTTTAAAAATGCTGCAGGAAGCTGGAGCTACCCGTCCAAATTACCAGGGGGAATCAATACCGGTAGGGATGGGATTAATTTTTGTCTTTGTCTATGCAGTGGTGGCTTTTCTGCTGGTTCACTGGATAGCTCCCCATGATGTGCTTTTATACCTGACAGGTATTGTATTTTTTACTATGCTTGGCTTGCTTGATGACCTGCTCGGGTCCGGGGAAAGCCGGGGCCTAAAGGGACACTTCGGTGCTCTATTGCGGGGAAGGCTGACCACAGGTGCTCTGAAGGCCATCGGGGGAGGGTTAGTGGCCTTGCTTTTTGCATATATAACTCTCTCAGGACACCCTTGGTGGGAAATGCTAACAGCTGCTCTGTTGATTGCTCTGGCCGCCAATACAATCAACCTTGTAGATCTGCGTCCTGGCAGAGCGATCAAGGCGTTTTATTTGTGGTTTTTTATTTTGTTGGGTTTTCTGGGTTTTGGCTATTCTCAGGTACCTATCCTACTTATTGCTCCACTGGTCGGATCTCTGCTTGCCTGTGCTCCTGCCGATCTGCAGGCCAGAGCCATGCTTGGCGATACTGGGGCGAATCTGATGGGGGCGGCACTGGGGATGTCTAGTGTTTTGATAATGACATTTCCTACCCAACTGGCGGCTGTCGTTTTCTTGCTGCTGCTGCACTTATTTACAGAGAAGTATTCACTGACAAAGATCATTGAAAAGAACAGTTTTCTGCGTTATCTAGATAACTTAGGAAGATCAAAGTAGGGCAGAGTGATTTACGCCAAATATACAAGGGGGTTTTGCTGTGAAAGAATCGAGTCCCATAAATGAAGAGAGACTGTTCCAGGAGTTTATAAAGCTGGCTGAGATTGCCTCGCCATCCTGTAGGGAGCGGCAAATAGCCGATTATTTGAAAAAGCGCTTAACTGAACTAGGCCTTGCTGTAGAAGAGGATGATACAGCAGCTAAGATTGGGGGCAACACAGGTAATTTGTTGGCCCGTCTTCCTGGTCAGGAGGGGCTGGAACCCCTTTTTTTCGCCTGTCATATGGATACGGTCGCTCCGGCTGAAGGGGTGAAAGTGAGTTTTAAAGAGGGCGTTTTTCGCAGTCATGGTGATACAGTTTTAGGTGGGGATGACAAAGCCGGGATAGCTTGTATCCTGGAAGTTTTACAAGTGATACGCCATGAAGAGCCATCTCACTGTCCTCTGGAAATCTTGTTTACAGTAGGTGAGGAAAAGGGACTCCTGGGCAGCAAAAACTTTGACATCAGTAAAGTGACGGCTAAGACCGGTTATGTCTTGGATGCCACTGGTTCCCCCGGAGGGATTGTGATCGCTGCACCTGCTCAAAACGTTTTATATATAACAGTAAAGGGAAAAGCAGCACACGCTGGATTTGAACCGGAACGAGGAGTAAATGCCATCAGAATTGCCAGTGAGGCCATTTCGCGCTTGCGTTTGGGTAGAATCGATGAGGAAACCACCTCCAATATAGGAATTATAGAAGGGGGCAAGGCCACTAACATCGTTCCGGACGCGGTTTATATCGAGGGTGAGACTAGGAGCCTGGACAGGGTGAAGCTCGATGTCATTACTGATGAGATAACCAGGGAGTTTGAAAAGATCAAAGAAATACCTGGTGCCAAATGTGATGTTCGTGTCGTTTTCGAGTACCCGGATTACAGATTAGAACCTGAACAGAAAATTGTAGGGTTTGCCGCTCAAGCTGTAAAAAGAGCGGGATTAGATGTGCGCTTGGAGACCAGTGGGGGTGGGAGTGATGCCAACATCTTTAATGATGCAGGGCTGCAGGTGGCAAATCTTGCCATAGGGATGCAGAATGCTCATACCACTGAAGAGTATCTGGAGTCCAGAGACATAATCGATGTTGCGCATATACTCTGGGAAATGGTGCAAATGAGCGCAGCAGCAGGGAAGTGATATTTTGATCTCCTGGAAAAAGGGGAAAGTGAAGCGGGTATTAAATTCCGCTAAAGATATTCAGGAGCTGGAGGTAGAGGTTGATGGCCTGCCTGGTCGTGCCTGGAATTATCCATTGCTGACTGGGGAGGCTTTGAGCAATGATCATGTCTATTTAAATACCACAGCTGTGGAAAAAGGTCTGGGCAGTGGTGGCTATCACTTTGTCATCGCTAACCTGAGCCGCATTCCCGATCCATGCCCGGGGGATGGGCATATTATGAAGCTGCGCTATACTCCTTATCAGGTTAAGGTTCTCAGTGTAGAGGAAGAAGCAAGTCCTTATCACCGGCAGATCAAAGACTTTACATCTCTTCAGGGAATACCTGTGATTGTAGGTACACTGCACAGCATGCTGGCTCCTGCTGCAGCAGGATGTCTGGCAGCAGGAGCCAGCCCTCGGATAGCCTATGTGATGACTGATGGAGCAGCCCTCCCCCTTTCTCTCAGCAAAATGGTTCGCACTTTGAAGGCAAAAGGGATGCTGGTCGGTACAGTATCAACCGGGGATGCCTTTGGGGGCGATCTGGAAAGTGTAAATATCTATTCCGGCCTTATCGCCGCCTACCAGGTGCTGAAGGCCGAGATTATCATTGTCACCATGGGCCCCGGCATTGTGGGCACAGGGACCAAGTGGGGCACAACTGCCGTAGAGCAGGGGGAGGTCATCAACGCTGTCAGTGTGCTGGGTGGGCAGCCTATAGCTGTTCCGCGGATCAGTTTTGCCGACCCACGGCCACGACACCAGGGGATCAGCCATCATACCATAACTGCTCTGGGACAGGTTGCCCTGAGAGACTCGATCCTCGCTCTGCCAGAGGTTGGTGATGAGCAGCGAGAGGTGATTGATAAACAGTTAGAGGAATCGGACATCCTATCCCATCACCAAGTAGTTGTCAAGGATGGCAGGCCTGCCCTCCAGTACTTAGAAGAGCAGGGAATAGCTGTGAAGAGTATGGGGCGCACCCCGCAAGATGACCCTGTTTTCTTCCTGGCTGCCGGAGCAGCAGGAGCGGCTGCAGCAGAGTTGAAATAAGAATGATTCGGAAACGGGGAAAACGGGTGTCTGCGGAATGGAAACGCGGGTGCCTGGCACGTGAGAAACAGAATAATCAAATGATAACAAATCAAACGGTGCTAGGCACCCTACTAGTTCTAAAAAATAAAGTAAAGGATGAGGCAGATGGAGAAGGCAGTGGAAGCCAGGCTTAAAGAAAAGTTGATCTCAACTCAGGAGATCTTCAAGGGAAGGATCATCGATGTTCAGGTGGACACCGTTTGTTTACCTGATGGGAATACAGCTCAGCGAGAAGTTGTCAAGCATCCGGGGGCTGTAGTGGTTCTCCCCCTTACAGATAAGAAAGAAGTTGTGTTGGTTCGTCAGTACAGGCATGCAACAGGAGAAATTCTGCTGGAGCTGCCCGCAGGCAAAATAGACCCAGGAGAGGAGCCGCTGGCCTGCGCCAGGCGGGAACTGGAGGAGGAAACAGGTTATCGGGCTGCAGAGCTGACAGTGCTCACCAGTTTTTATTCATCACCAGGTTTTTGTGATGAACTGATCCGTCTAGTCTTAGCCAAGGGACTTACCAGGGGAAAGGCCTGTCCGGATGCGGAAGAGTTTATTGATGAATTAACAATACCACTTGATGAGGCAGTCCGTATGGTTGTGGATGGGGAGATCAAGGATGCCAAAACAGGTTTTGGCCTTCTTGCCTGCCTTAATATGGTGGAATAATGCTTAAAAAATACTTTGTAGATCTGCACGTACATATCGGAAGAACCAGCGACGGTGCTCCTGTCAAAGTGACTGCCGCCCGCAGCCAGACGATACCAGGGGTCTTAAGGGAGGCAGCTCTCAATAAAGGACTCGACATTTTAGGAATTATTGACGCCGCCTGTCCCAGGCTGTGTGCTGAGTTAGAAGAGATGATCGCTGGGGGGGATCTCCGAGAACTGCCTGGTGGGGGTCTGCGCTATGCTGATCGTCTGACTCTGATCCCCGGGGCGGAGATAGAAACAACTGAAGCCAATGGCAAGGGTGCTCATTGGTTGGCTTATTTCCCTGATCATGCTGCCCTTCGTTCCTTTTCTGATTTTTATGCCCGGCAGGTAACAAATCCCGAGTTGAGCACACAGCGCTGCCATCTCCCTGCTATGGAGATTCAGAATCAGGTTGAGAAGTGTTCAGGCCTTTTTATGCCAGCCCATGCATTTACACCACATAAGGGTGTTTATGGTCAGTGCACGAGGAGCATCAAAAGCCTGTTGGGTGATAAAAACTATAAAGGTTTATTTGCCCTGGAATTAGGGTTGAGTGCTGATACCTTCTTGGCTGATCAGTTGACCGAGCTGGCTTCATTTACCTTTTTAAGCAACTCAGATGCTCATTCACTGAAAAACCTGGGGCGAGAATATAATCTTCTGCTGCTGGCTGAACCTAGTTTTGAAGAACTGCTGCTGGCTCTTCATCATTTTGATGGGCGTCAGGTTCTAGCTAACTATGGGTTAGAGCCCAGGTTGGGCAAATACCATCGGAGTTTTTGCCTTTCCTGCAACAGAATAGCAGAGGCTGCTCCTCCTGTGAGTTCGTGCCCCACCTGTGGAACGACAAAGATCGTCAAAGGTGTTATAGATCGCATCCATGAGATCAGAGATCGGGAGGAAACCGCTGATCTACCAGAACGGCCACCTTATCATTATCAAGTACCCCTTCTTTTTCTTCCCGGGGTGGGTCCGAAAACTGTATCCAAGCTTTTAGAACAGTTTGATACAGAGATGAATGTTTTGCATGTTGTCAGCTATCAAGATCTTGTGAAGGTAGTAGGGGAAAAAGTGGCTAAGGTTATCCAGGATGCACGTCAAGGTAAGTTGGCGTTGAGTGCCGGCGGTGGAGGCACTTACGGAAAAGTTGTTAAAGAGCAGGGGGGAGCCAGGTGACAGGGAGCAAAGGAGTGATCACAGTAACAACCGATGCCAGTGGCGCTTATCAGGCTGCTTGTAATGGACAGGTTGTTGTGATTGTAGATGTCATCGATATGAGTACTACACTGGAAGCTGCCCTGCAGGAGGGAGCGGCTCTCATTCTGGGTGCCAGTCCTGTATCCTGTAGGGCACCTGTGCCGGTGAACCCTGCAGAGGTAGGTAAGTACGCTGCATCGATGGCTGAGAAATTAGAGACAGAAGTGGTGGTGATAGCTGAACCTCGCATCGGCACAAAAGCAGAGCGGCAGGAGAGGGTGGCTGGTTTTTTGGCAGGGCTTCATGCCGCGGGGAAGCAAGAGGTGGGGATCTACCCTAACCAGGGTGCAGAGATCTCCAGACTGGTTGACTTAAAGGATAAGATTGTGGTAGCTGTCACTGACTGCGGTGGAGCTGCTTTTGATACAGCATTCAATGCCGGTGCATCAGTTGTGACAGGCACTATAGCTCGCACCCCCGGCCGTACCGGTTGGGAAAATGCCAGGGCAGCGGTAGAGCGGGCATCGAGGATCGCTGAAAAAGAAGGGACAGGCATTACTTTTGTCGCTGCCAGCGGTAAGGCCTTGGAGGATGTCCTGGCTGCAAACTACCTGGCAGAGCAGTTTTTATTGCAAAGATTTCATTAGCCAGTAATTGGTTTATTTATCCCCGCATAGAATCTTCTAAGAGAGGTATTATTTTCTTTGTCGGGGAGGGATGGCCATGCGCTGGAAAAAGGCTTCTGTTGCCATCAATATTCAAAAAGACTTCTTGGTCCCTGTGGTCATGGCTATTGGGTTTTTTTTGTGTGGGATAATTTTAGGGGCTCTTACCTTGCATTCTCTAAATCCGGTGGTTCAGCAAGAACTGCATCAGTTTATGACTTTATATATCGAGGAAGCCTCAGACTTTTCGGGGGAGTTCATTTCCAACCTGCAAAGCTGGGGTAATATACTTAAAACCCAGGCAGGAACATTGTTTCTCCTGTGGATCTTCGGGGTGACGATGGTGGGGAGCCCCCTGGTCTTGTTTGCCCTTGGAGCCAGAGGCTTTATTATTGGTTTCACTGTCGGTTATCTGGTGCAGCAGGAGGCAGGAAAGGGTTTAGCTCTGGCTTTAGCTGGTGTACTGCCTCAAAATCTTTGTTATGTTCCTGCTTTTGTAGGCGCCGGTGCTGTGGCTTTATATTTTTCTATTACCCTTCTGCGCCGCCAGCATGCCCCCTTAAACCGGTTGGGAGTTTATTCTCTGATTTTTTTATTTTTTCTATTATTGATTGTCCTTGGGTCGTGGCTAGAGGCTTACCTGGTACCACTGCTACTGCATCTCATCGCTCCATTTTTTCAGTGAATTCGCAGTTCGGAGTTCAGAGGGTGTTGGGCTGACTAACTTGGCGTTGGGCCTCCGCTTCCTATAAGCGGGAGTCCAACGCCAATTAAGAACTTGCTTTAAATATGATATTAGTTCTATCTGTATCTATAGTGAGCATAAGTATAAGGAAAGTGTGCAGACATTAGTGATGCTGAACTACCTGAGGAGGTACAGGCTTATGATGCTCATCACTATCACAAATTGGAAACATAAGATGGCAGTCGTGGCAAAATTAATATTTTTCCTGCTGTTGATTGGTCTTCTTATTCCCCAATTTCTATCCTTCGTTGCCGGAGGGCTGGCAAATGTCAAAGATGAGGAATCCTATTATATGCGGGTGGAACAGGGAGTCGAACAGGGAGCCGCGGAGAAACCGGCACAAGATAACACCTTGTTGGAGAGCCTGCAGCAGTTTTACTATGGGGAGGAACCAGGTACCTCTCGTTAATAAAAACCCTCACTGTTTAAGAAACAGAGAGGAGTTTTTTTTTGTATGTTGAATGCTTCTTGAAGAGGAAGATTTTAACGGAGGAATGTCTTTTGAGTAGTGGATATGACAGTCAGTTAAATTATTTTTTAACCTTTTTACAGGTCGAGCGGGGGCTTGCTAAGAATACTGTAGATTCTTACCGTTATGATCTGGAACAGTATGCACACTTTTTAAAAAATAATGGGTTTAATTTTTTAGAAGCAACTCAGGGTATTATATTTAATTTCTTAGATTATCTGCGTGAGCAAAACCGCAGTGCCAGGACTCGGTCCCGTAAGTTGGCGGCGATCCGCAGTTTATATCGCTTTCTGTTACAGGAAGGCAAGATAAAAAATGATCCCACTGAAAACATTACATCACCTAGACTGGAGAAAAACCTGCCCCGGGTGCTCAGTGTTCAGGATGTTGATCTGTTGCTTTCTCAGCCCAACTCCGGAACTGTACTGGGACTGCGGGATAAGGCGATGTTGGAATTATTGTATGCTTCAGGGATGCGTATTTCGGAAATGCTAGGGTTAGATACAGAACATCTGAATTTGGAGATGGGGTTTGTTCGCTGTCTAGGTAAAGGGTCCCGGGAGCGGTTGATCCCTATCGGTAAAGTAGCATGCCGATATATCAATGAATACCTTTCTCATAGCAGGTTAAAGTTAAGAAAGAAAAGTTTCGTGCGAGCGGTCTTTTTGAATAACCATGGCAGACGCCTGAGCCGTCAAGGTTTTTGGAAGATTATGAAGGGTTACGCTTACAGGGCTGGAATACAAAAAGAAATTACCCCACATGTGCTGCGCCACTCTTTTGCTACCCATCTATTGGAAAACGGGGCTGATTTGAGAGCGGTGCAAGAGATGCTGGGGCATGCTGATATTTCCACAACAGAGATCTATACACATCTGAGTCAAGGGAGATTGAGAGAGGTCTATGAAAAAGCACATCCTAGATCGTAAATGCAGACGGGCTATGATAATTGTCATGGACGGGGTAGGGGTCGGTGAGCTCCCTGATGCCGCAGATTTTGGGGACAGTGGTTCTTGCACCCTGGGAAATCTGGCAGCAGAGGTGGGTGGGCTCCATCTTCCCCATCTGGGTAAGCTGGGATTGGGCAATATAATCTCTATCGAAGGGATTCCTCCTGCAGCCGAGCCTCAGGCGGCCTATGGCAGGATGGCTATGCAGTCCCCGGGAAAGGACAGCACAAGCGGCCACTGGGAAATGACCGGGCTGATTCTAAGCACTCCTTTTCCCACATACCCTGAAGGGTTTCCACCGGAGGTGATCATTCCCTTTGAGGAAAGGATCGGCAGGAAGGTTTTAGGCAATAAGGTTGCCTCCGGAACAGTGATTATTGAGGAACTTGGTGCCCAGCATATAGAAACGGGTTACCCCATAGTCTACACATCAGCTGACAGTGTTTTTCAGATAGCTGCCCATGAAGAGGTGATCCCTGTTTCCGAACTTTACGATATTTGTGCTGCGGCAAGGGAACTGCTCACTGGGCGTCATGGGGTGGGAAGGGTCATTGCCCGTCCCTTTGTCGGTGAACCTGGTAATTTTACCCGTTCAACACGGCGCCATGATTTTTCTGTTTCACCTCCTGGCCCGACGCTTTTGAATACATTGAATGACGCCCACTATCAGGTGGTAGCTGTGGGTAAGGTCAATGATCTATTTGCAGGCAGTGGAGTCACATCTGCTGTGTCCGCTGCCGGGAATGAGGAGATATTTTCCAAAGCAGTCGCTGCCTTCAACGAGTTGGACAAGGGTGTTGTCTTTGCCACACTGGTTGATTTTGATACACTTTACGGACACCGCAATAATCCCCAAGGATTTGTAGAGGCTCTCGAACAATTTGACTCTTGGCTGCCCCGTATTCTGACAGTTCTACAAGAGGGGGATATTATTGTTCTTACCGCAGATCACGGCTGTGATCCGACGACACCCAGCACTGACCACTCCAGGGAGTATGTTCCCTTGTTGATCGCAGGGGATATTGTAAGGCCGGTTTCTCTGGGTGTGCGCTCTACGATGGCAGACATGGGGGCGACACTGGCAGCCCTTTTTGGAGTTGAGCAGCTGCAGGGTACTCCAATAACAGAGTTTATCGAGGGGTGAGCCTATATGAGGGCAGTTGATCTTATTATCAAAAAAAGGGAAGGGAACAGTTTGAGTTCCCAGGAAATAGATTACCTGATTCAGGGGTGTGCTAGGGGCGACATCCCTGACTACCAGATGTCAGCCTTTTTAATGGCTGCCTTTTTGCGTGGTCTAAATTTTTCTGAAACCAGGGGCTTGACAGCATCGATGATCAAATCCGGGGATGTTCTTGATCTGACAGGGATTCCCGGCGTTAAGGTGGATAAGCACAGCACCGGCGGTGTGGGTGACAAGACCACACTTATTCTGGTACCTCTGGTGGCGGCAGCGGGAACAGTTGTTGTCAAAATGTCCGGGCGTGCCCTGGGCCATACAGGGGGCACTCTCGATAAATTGGAAACCATTCCTGGCTTGCGTATTGATTTATCATTGGATGAAGTAATGGCTGTGGCTAAGAAAGTAGGGGCTGTGATAGCCGGACAGTCCGCTGAACTGGTACCTGCTGACAAGAAAATTTATGCACTGCGAGATGTGACAGGAACTGTAGATAGTTTGTCTTTCATTGCCAGCAGCATTATGTCCAAAAAGATCGCCGGTGGTGCGGATTGTATCGTACTTGACGTAAAAGTAGGGTCAGGTGGCTTTCTCTCCTCTGTGGAACAAGCTCGAGACCTGGGTCAGCTGATGACAGCATTAGGTAAAGAGTTTGGGCGTGAAACAGTGATTGTCCTCAGCAGTATGGTTCAGCCTTTGGGTTATGCTGTGGGAAATGCTCTTGAGGTACAGGAGGTTGTGCAAACCTTGAAAGGCCAGGGGCCTGCCGATATAACCGAACTCTGTTTGGTTCTCGGGGGAGAGATGCTGGCAGCAGCAGGTACTGTGGAAACTCCGCAGCTGGGACGGGAACGGATGCGGGTACTTCTGGAAGAGGGTGCCGGCCTGGATAAGCTGAGAGAGATAATTATTGCCCAGGGTGGCTCTCCTGATTTTATTGATCAGCCATCACTTCTACCAACTGCCGCTAAAAAATATGAAGTCCGGGCACAGGAGAGCGGATTTATTCAAGAAATAAATGCCAGGGAAGTGGGCTGGGTTTCACTGCTGCTCGGTGCTGGGCGATTGCGCAAAGAAGACAGCATTGACCCGGCAGTGGGCATCACCTTGCAGAAAAAGGTGGGGGATGTTGTTAAAGTAAATGAGATCCTGGCTGTGCTTCATATTAACAATGAGCAGAACCTGGAAGAAGCCAAAAAGCGGCTCAGTGCTGCCTTTACCATTGGACCAGAACAGCAGCCCCAGCCTCCGCTGATCTATGACGTAATCCGCTGATGCACTGGGGACGGTTCCTGTTGCATACAAAAGGTATCAGTCCCCGTCAGGATAGCGTCACATTACTAACTACTAACCACCAAAACCAACGACCAACCACCAGCGACTAACTTTACCAGAATTAAGTGAATTATCTTTGCAGATACTAAGGCAAGATGATCTTTGAGGAGGTAGTGCCATGCGCCGTCGTTGTTGTTGGTTGGTCGTTATTTTTGTAGCAACATTTTTACTACAGGTTGCACCAATTACACCAATTACACCTGCCGCAGGGAGTGTAAAACCGGAAACAAAAGCCCCTTCTGCTGTTCTGATGGAAGCCAATAGTGGAGAGATAATCTACGAAAAAAATCCTCATCAACGAAGAGCTCCGGCAAGTGTGACCAAAGTGGCTACTCTTTTGGTGGCTTTAGATGCCTTGCATGATGGAAAGGTACAGTTGGATGACCGGGTAGTAACCAGTGAAGCTGCCTGGGAAATGGGTGGTTCGGAGATCTGGCTAGAACCTGGAGAAGATATGTCTTACCAAGAGATGCTGATCGCCATCGCTGTCGGGTCAGCCAATGATGCTTGTGTTGCAGTAGCCGAGCATATTGCCGGAAGTGAGAAAGCCTTTGTGGGACTTATGAACGAAAAGGCTAAAGATATGGGTTTGAAAAACACGCATTTTGTTAATGCCCACGGACTTCCAGCTAAAGGGCACTATACAAGTGCCTATGATATGGCAATGCTGTGCAAAGAGGCCATTCAATACCCGGAATTTATGAAATTGACCAGCATCAAACACTACAAACTGCGCGGTGGAAAGACACAGCTTGATAATACAAATAAACTTCTCTGGTGGTATGATGGAACAGATGGTGGTAAAACAGGCTGGACAACAGAAGCCAATTACTGTCTTGTATCTACAGTAAAGCGAGACAACTTGAGAATGATCTGCAGTGTTTTTGGCGTTCCTGAAATCAGAGGCCATTTCCAGGAGTCTGTGACGTTGTACAATTGGGGTTTTGCCAACTATGCATATGAGGAGTTGGTGAAGCCGGGACAGGTTGTGAAGCAGGTTCGTGTTGGCAGGGGCACAGTTGATCAGGTTGGGGCTGTTGCACCTGAGGGTGCCGGTGTTTTAATGCAAAAAGGTGAGGAGAAAGATATAACAACAGAAGTCGAGCTGATATGTTTCCTGTCTGCTCCTGTGGAAAAAGGGGATATTGTAGGGGAATTAAAGATAATAGTCGAGGGCAAAATCTTGGAGAGGGTTCCTCTTGTGGCGCAAAAAAAAGTTCCTAAGGGAAGCTTGGGGCGCATGTTCAAAAAGAGTTTTAAGTCACTGACCAATTAAGGCCATGATTTTACGAAGAACCCCCTTGGTGGATCCTGAGGGGGTTTTAAAATGCCATATATTAGCAGGAATTTATTGCTGTCACGACGAATTAGTTGGCTGAGAACAAGGGAGGGGTAAAATTGGGCCTAGATCTGAGGAGAACTGGGAGTATTATGATCATCAAAGTTTGCGGAGAATTCGATCTGGC
>DIQC01000096.1 GCA_002426495.1 Thermacetogenium sp. UBA5472 | reverse complement strand
CTGGTTTTCAACAGCAGGAAACCTATTGCTCTCTGGCGCAATTATTGCTATCGTTATCCCTTTCCTCTGAATATATCAGCAGCGAAGGAATGTGCGGAAGTTTTTATTGGAGAGCATGATTTTAGGGCATTTTCCGCATCGGGCAGCAGTGAAAGGAGCACGGTGCGGCATCTGTATTCTGTGGATACTGAACAGCAGGGTGATTTGGTCAAGCTTACGGTCGTAGGAAGCGGTTTTCTCTATAAAATGATGAGGCTGATCGTAGGCACCCTGCTAGAGGTGGGAAGTGGCAAGCTTTCTATCGAGCAGGTGAGACAGATCCTGAATACAGGAGAAAGGGGAAAAGGTGGGGCTACTGCGCCACCGCAGGGGCTCTATCTAGTCAAGGTTTTCTATAATAGTTGGGATTTGCCTTGACAGGTCTTTATCCACCCCCTAGAATAACCGTAGTCAAGTTCCAGTTAGAAGCCCGGATTAACACATGCGGGAAATGTTGAATAGAGGAGGTTTTACGAGTGCGTACATATATGGCCAAGCCGGAAGAAATGCAGCGCAAGTGGTATCTTATCGATGCAGAAGATAAAACACTGGGCAGGCTGGCAACTGAGGTCGCGCGCATGCTGCGTGGGAAGCACAAACCTATTTATACTCCACATATTGATACCGGCGATTATGTAATCGTCATCAATGCGGAGAAAGTGAAAGTTACAGGGAACAAGTATGAAGACAAACTTTATTATCGTCATTCAGGCTACCCTGGTGGTATAAAGTCAACCAATTTTGCCACACTTAACCGCACCAAGCCGGAGCGAATTATCGAAAAGGCAGTTTGGGGCATGATCCCCCATAACCGCCTGGGCCGGAGTGTCTTTAAAAAACTGCGAGTTTACCGGGGCACTAATCATCCACACACTGCCCAAAATCCGGAAGTGTGGGAGATTACAGGTTAAGACCAATCCCAATCACGGGGACGGTTCTCAATCACGGGGACGGTTCTTGTGATTGGTCGATTTAGAGAACCATGCTGACGAAAAGATATTAAATGTAGTAAATAGGTAGCTGGTACGGCAGGTTTTAACTTGAAATTTAGACTCCGTTATAATTTAATTCATGGTATGAAAGGAGGTCAATACTTTTGGCGCAAGTACTTTATCAAGGAACCGGCAGGCGCAAGAAATCTATAGCACGTGTGCGCATAGTGCCTGGTGAGGGCAATGTCATTATTAATGGAAAGCCTATGGACGAATACTTCAACACCAGCACACAGGAGGTTATTGCCAAGCAGCCGTTGGAACTTACCAAGCTGATCGACCGGTATGATGTTATCGCTAATGTCAATGGTGGAGGTGCAAGCGGACAGGCGGGAGCAGTTCGCCTTGGCGTGGCACGAGCTTTGTTGAAAGCGGATCCGAGCCTGAGGCCTTTCCTGAAAAAGGCCGGGTTTTTAACAAGAGATCCCCGCATGAAAGAAAGAAAGAAATACGGTCTCAAAAAGGCTCGCAAAGCTCCACAGTTTTCCAAGCGTTAAAAGCTGTCGACTTACACACAGGTTTGTTTACAATTACAAAGTTTCAAAGTTTGCTTTTGGTAAGCACAGAACCGTCAGTGGGAATTATCACTTGGCGGTTTTTTTATGGCTAAAAAACTTGATATATCAGCAACATTAATCTTAGTGCAGTAATGTTCAATAAGTATGGAACAAAGCAAATGTAAGTGATACAATTGAACCTAGCAAATAAACCGAGCAAATCAGGAAAGAAGATCGCTATGAAAAGCAGTTTTAATAACTTGGGCATTTCGCCGCCAATTCTTAAAGCTTTGGAAGAAATGGGTTTTGAGACCCCCACCGAAGTTCAGAGCCGGGCTATTCCACCTTCCCTCAACAGGCAGGATTTGATTGTAAGGTCAGAAACAGGCAGTGGCAAGACAGCTGTTTTTGGAGTTTCCCTGCTGCAACTGATCGATCCCTCTGTAAGCGGTCCCCAGGCTCTAATATTGGAGCCAACCCGGGAACTGGCGGCCCAAGTGGATAGCGATCTCCAAAAAATATCCAAGTATCTTCACTATAAGACCACTGCGGTATACGGTCAACACAATATGAATCAGGAAATTGAGGCCTTAAATAAAGGGGCATCTATTGTTACCGGAACCCCCGGTCGGGTATACGATCACATTGAGCACAGAAATTTGACTACCAAAAATATCGCTTTTTTAGTTCTGGATGAAGCCGACCGGATGCTGGATATGGGGTTTTGGGATCAGGTGATGAGAATAGTCAAAAGACTTCCCCGGGAAAGGGTTACTTTCCTGTTTTCCGCTACCATGCCGGATGAGGTGTATCGAATCAGCCGGCAACACATGAAGAATCCTTTGGCCATCGAAATAGAATCCCCTACCAAAACGGTGGCTACCACTGAACAGATATACTACCGTGTCAAAGGAAATGAAAAGAGAACTCAGTTAAATCGCATCTTGCTGGCAGAACAGCCGGAAAGCTGTGTGGTTTTTTGTAATACCCGGAGGATGGTCGATAGGGTACAAGCCTACTTATTTCGCAAAAGGTATAATTCACGGGCTTTGCATGGTGATATCCCCCAGAATAAAAGGCTCAAAACCCTGCAACAGTTTAAGCAGGGTCAGTTTAGTCTGCTGGTCGCCACTGACGTGGCGGCGCGAGGTATCCATATTGATGATTTATCACTGGTGATCAATTATGATGTGCCGGTTGAGAAGGACGGTTATGTGCATAGGATCGGTCGTACCGGACGCGCCGGTAACATCGGCCGTGCCATCAGTTTGATCACCAGCGAAGATATTATGACCCTTTATGAAATAGAAGAGCATATTGGGGTTTTGATTGAAGAGGCTGAATTACCCAGCGAAGAGTTTTTGACCCAAAACAAGTCGTCAATTGATAAATGGATACAGAAAAATTCACCCAAGAGCAAGCCGACTTCTGCCTCCAATGCGGGAAAGACCCGGAAGAAGCATCCGCGGAAGAAAGCTTCACCATCAAAAGAAAAGCGCAGCCAGCACTCCCCAAAGGTATCTCCTTTACGACCTCCAAAGGAGCAAACCACACCTGTCTCTGCGCCTGTCTCTGCCGCCAAACCAAGTGTACCTATTCACTCAGCCCCAGTTGATCCAGCGCCTGCCCAGGGTACGGAATTCGTACCGGCCCAGAATCAAGAAAGCGCGCCAACTCAGGATTCTACTGCGAAAAAGCCGTTTCTTAAGCGTGTATTACAGCGCATATTGGGAAAGTGAGATTCCTGAAATAATTCGACACATAATATGGGAACCCTGCCAAAAGGGTACGAATCGGTGCTTGGCTTCCTTGCAGGAGATAATTATACCTGTCATTAAGTTTAAGAATATCCGTAAAAACAAATATAAGGCAATAATACTATCAGCCTTCATTGCAAGGAACACTAAATGTGGTCATAGGTGGCATAGTATTTGACACCGGCTGCCTTTGTGGATCGGTCCCAGACCATGGATCAAATCATCGTGGATGCCCAAGAAGGTAATGAAAAGGAGTGTATGTTTTTATGAGAGATAGCAAGACCAAAAAGGTACCCCCCTCTGTGGATGAGTGGCTCAAAGAAGCCAAAGCGCATCGAATGGCGGCCCGATCAGGGATGTTTTTGATCCACAACGGGGTGGTGCGAGAGACCCCCAAGGCCCAGGTGCGCCAGGGGCTCGATGATGGTTCAGTGGTAACAGGAATGGAATTCGCCTACGATGCCGCTAAGGTGGATGAAGTGATTGCCCGGACCTATGATATGGAAGGTATTTTCTATGTAAAGGTATGGCTTAACGAAGGGCAGCTGGAGGTTGGGGATGATATCATGTATGTATTAATCGGCGGCGATATCAGGCCCCATGTCATTGATGCTCTGCAATTCTTGGTGGGAAAGATCAAGAACGAATGTGTCACCGAGATTGAGCAAAAATCGTAATTCACATAGGAGCCCAGGGACTCCCCTCCGAGGTTTTATAAAAAGCCTCACATTATCACGTTCGTTTGTTTTCGACAAAATGCGGGTGGTGCCCGGTACTCTTGTGAGGGGGAGTGCCTTTTTCCCCGAACTTACTAAAAATGTTCAAGAGGTTGTAGATGGGCCGTGCTGTCTGGACAGTCCTGATCCCAAAGTGATCGAAAGAGGTCTTGCGGTACATAAGGGTACCCTGTATTCCCCTTTCCAAAAAAAGAGGGGATGTCCCTTTTTTAATGAGAATAAGAATCCCACCCATTCTTACGGGGTGGGATTCTTATTTAGGCGCTTGTTTAGTATTTTATGTTTAGTTTTGTGGTAAATGAATTATTTCATCAAGCTCATATCATTAAGTAGATCAATTAGGAGAGGAATGTTATAATATGTAAGCGCGCATCAGCATTTTATTTAGATATTTCCTCTAGAGTCATCCCCTTTGTTTCTGGGCCGAGAATCAAAACACTGAGTATGGCTACGATGAATGCCATTATTCCTAATGTGTAGACATTAAGACTGCTGCTGACTCCCATAAGGATGCCAGCAATAGTTGGCGCTAATAGCGAGCCAAGACGACCAATGGCGGAAGCAAAGCCGCAACCTGTGGCCCGCGACCTCGTGGGATATAATTCTGGTGTATAGGCGTAAAGGCAAGACCAAGTACCGAACAAGAAAAACTGCATGGCCAAGCCCCAGGCAATCATCGTCGAAAATTCGACAGTAGAACCGTAAAAATAGGCGGTCACGGCGGCGCCGGCAATATAAGTAATCAATGTGGGTTTACGTCCCCATTTGTCCACTAAATACGCAGCCAACGCAAAGCCGGGGATGGCACCTAAAGAAATGATGATCGTATAAGCGGTAGACGATGTGATGCTGTAACCTTTATCTACCATCAAAGCACTAACCCAGGTGGTGATTCCATAATATCCAAAGAGATAGAAAAACCACAACAACCAGACCATCACAGTTCTTTTAATGTACATACCCTGCCAAAGCTCATGGAAAGAATCAAATAAACCTCTCTTTTCAGAGGAAACAGCTTCTTCTATGTCCGGAGTGACAGGTGGTAGGGGCTCTCCTGTAATCTCTTGAACCTTTGTCTCAAACATAGAAACAACTGCTTCGGCCTCCTCATGGCGTCCCTTGATCTCATACCAGCGTGCAGATTCCGGCAGTTTTCTCCGCACCCAAAGGAGGAAAATGCCTGGGATTCCTTCGGCAAGCAATACCCAGCGCCACCCTCCAATTGGTAGGATAACCCAGGCGAGGATCCCGGCGCAGATAAATCCTATCGGCCAAAATCCTTCTAATAAAGCCAAATACCGACCACGATGTGAACTGGGAACAAGTTCGGAGAGCATAGATTGTGCAATTGGATATTCTGCTCCCATGCCGAATCCGATGACAAAACGCAGTATTACAAAAAATGTGACATTAGGGCTGAATGCGCAGATAATACTGCCCAGGGACCAGATAATAATACTCCATTGGAAAATGATTTTTCTTCCAAATTTGTCTCCCATCATACCAGCTAAGGCTGCGCCAATAAACATACCGATAAAACTGGCACTGGCAACAAAACCTGAACTGGCCGCGGTCAGTCCGAAGTGTTCCCTTACCGGTGCCAGAAGGAAAGTCATCATGCCCAGATCTATGGAATCAAAAAGCCATGCCAGGGCAATTATAATAAACATATTCCGTTGGAACGAGGTCATCGGTAAACGATCCAGGCGAGCGGAAGCATTAATACCTTGTGTATTACATGCCACTTGAATAATCATCTCCTAAAAAATTATTCTAATTAACAACTGGACTGAGCTTGAGCCTGTTCTGACTGAACTTGAATTTCTTCTAATGTCTTTCCTTTTGTTTCAACACCGAAAATCATTGTCGAAATCGCACCTAAGATAAAGACGGCAGCTCCAATATTAAAAACACCGCTGCTGCCGATATAGGGGAGCAAAAAACCAAATAGAGTCGGAGCGATAAGAGCAGCAAGCCTTCCTGCGGAAGATGTAGTGCCACATCCAGTGGAACGGATTTTGGTGGGGAAGACTTCTGCAGCATAGGTATATATTAAAGACCACATACCAAACATAAAAAACTGCATCAAACAACCAAAGGTGATCAACTGTGTAAAGTTGGCTGAACTGCCATAAAAATAACAGAATACGGCAGCCATGACCATATAACCAAATATCATCTTCTTCCTACCCAAAATTTCTACAAGATAAGTGGCACAGAGATATCCTGGAATTGCCGGCAAATACATTAGCAAAACATAACCATTTGATTGTACGATATCGAAGCCAGAGCTTACTAATAAATCAGAAATCCAGGAATTTAAGCCATAATGGCCGAATAGAACGCAAAACCAAAGGTTCCATAAAGTCAGAGTCTTACTCATCTGTCCCTTTTCAAACAATTGCGCAAACTTCGATTTGCCTGATGTATCCCGTACTTCTGTAATAGGATCGGGAATCTCTGGCAGAGGCTCACCTGTATGAGCGATCACTTTATTCTCGAAATCTTTAATAGCAATTTTAGCTTCTTCAATTCGACCCGCCATCTCATACCAGCGAGCTGATTCCGGAATCTTAAAGTAAACCAGAAAGAAGCAAAGGCCGCCTAATCCCTGTATAATATAAACGATGCGCCATTCGACGAACATAAGCAATACCCAGGAAATGGCAGCGGCGATAATGCAAGCAGTAGGATAACCGCCTTCTAATAGACATATGGCACGTCCTCGGTTATTGGCAGGGAAAATCTCAGAAAGCATGGATTGTGTCATTGGAAATTGAGCGCCCATTCCCAATCCGAGGGTGAAGCGGCAAATCCAGAAAAATGTAAGATTAGGTGACCAGGCCAACAAAAGACTGGAGATGCCCCAAATAGCGATAGCGATTAAGAGCATCTTCTTCCGGCCGTATTTATCTCCCAAGTAGCCAGAAACACTGGCACCAATAAACATACCCAAAAACATAATAGAAGCTACAAGGCCCTTAACTGTGGAGCCCATTCCAAATTCCGCAGCGATAGAGGCCAAAGTAAAGGTGCCTGTAGCAAGACCAATAGAACCGAGGATCCAACAGATTTCATGCATTAACCATAGACGCCAATGAACGGATGTAACAGGTATACGCTCAATGCGACCGGAAATATTGTTTTCATTTTTTAGTACTGCTTCGGTCATAATCGTTCTCCTTCTTCAGTATTATTTACCACGCTTGCCCAAAGACCCAACGCCAGAAAACCAAAGATCAGGTATTCGATACCTGTTATCCAATCCAAACCCACCTTATTTATATTGCAAATCCTATGCCAACCGTTGTGAATGTTTATTTTAATCCTGATGCCTAATTTTTGTTAATGAAATGCCGTATTTTTTAGCCTTTTTGACAAATGTGCTCTGGCTGATGCCTAAAACAGCAGCACTTTTTCGAGTACTCTTCGTACGTCTATACATATCTTCTAAAATATTGCTCTCCATGTCTTCCAGGGTCTTCTTTAAAGGGCGTGATTCAGTGTCGACCATCAATCCGATATCAAAAAAATCTCTGGCTGTGATTTCTTCTTCACTGCTGGTTACAACAAGCCGTTCCACCACATTTTCTAGTTCCCGTATGTTCCCGGGCCATTTATATGTAAGAAAGTTTTTCATCAGATCGGCACTGAATCTTTTATTGAGAGCGTATTTCTCATTTAATTGCTCCAAAAAGGTTAGTACCAGGGGGATTATGTCTTCTTTCCTTTCCCTCAGCGGCGGCATGTAAATGGGAACCACATTTAAGCGGTAATAAAGATCCTCTCTAAAGGTCTTTTCCCTAATCATCTCTTCCAAATTCCTATTTGTTGCAGATATGATGCGAATATCTAGTTTAATTAACTTCTTTCCTCCAATGCGGCGAACGGTGCCGTCCTGTATTGTTTGCAGTATCTTTACCTGCATGTTTGATGGCAATTCACCGATTTCATCAAGGAAAATGGTGCCGTGATTAGCTAATTCGAAAAGTCCTATTTTCCCGTTTTTACTGGCTCCGGTGAAAGCACCAGCCTCATAGCCAAAGAGTTCCGACTCGATGAGGGATTCAGGGATAGCTCCGCAGTTAACTGTAATAATAGGCTTGTCAGCTCGCTTGCTGTGGTTGTGTATGAATTCTGCAAGAACCCCTTTTCCCACTCCGCTATCACCCAAAATCAGGACAGAAGAAGTGGTAAGTGCTACCCTTTGTGCTAATTCGAAGATCTGTCTCATCTTTTTACTTTTTGTAATAATGTTTTTTTCACCCTGTTGTTGAGAAAATTTAATCAATTGTTCCCGAAATTTGCGCTCGTTTTTTTTGCTTTCATCAAGCTCTCGTTTAAGCTGCTGTAAATCGGAAACATCACGAACATTGCAAATCACACCGATGATCTTTTTTTGATTGTTCCGGAACGGAACCCCTGTTAATAAGAGGTCTTTGTCGTTTCTCACATCAACAACAGTTACCGTTTGGTTCTGTTTGACAACCATAGGTGTTAAACTAGTGTGGGTATATCCCTTATCCAGTAGTGACTGAACGTGTATATCTTCATATTCTTCTTTATTAATGTCCACCATTAATTCATAGGATCGATTTGTCTGCCGCACATAGCCATCGGCATCCACCACAATAATCCCGTCAGCAATGCAATCGATGACTTCCTGAATCATAAAACGGATATTGGGGTCACCCTTTGACCATCTTTCCCAGGGATCTGCTGCTTTTAAAAAAATAGAATACTCTGTTTGCCCTTGAATAGAGGCAGAGGGCGTAATGAACAGATCGTAATTTTTCCCACTTTGTTTAACTACTTCAATATAGGGTGCTTCGGAAGTAGACAATTGCTGAAAAATACTCTGAAAATGTGGAGTGTAGAAATAAGCTCGCAGCGCATCTAAGCCGCCAAAAACCTTTATAGCGGCCTCATTATAATCCACTACTTCTCCATTGGCATTACAATGCAGAAAAGGCATCTGGCCGGATTGTAGAGTGCTCTGTCTGTTGTTCAAATAAAGCAACCTCCTTTATGTTATCGATTCCATATGGAATCATAGATATGCCTATTGCATTGAAGTTTCAATAAATATATCCCCTACATCTAGCTAGAAACATCGTCAGTAAATAATATGTACATGCTAAAAACATATATCTCTCCTTTGATTGTGATTCAGATTGTAATCATAGGTCATTGATTTCAATGAAAAGAGGGCATAATCACGTCTGTGTGTCAATTATGCGGTTGTAGAACATGAGGCTTTTATCTTATAATTCGACATATTTCTAAAAATAACCTTTATTGTGATTCGAAATATACTCGCAATTTAGAAAGTGGACTCAGTAATTACCATTATAAACTAAATATATACCTTAAAATATCAATGATGTTATACATTTCTATAATACTTGTAAAAATTGAGCAGTGCATCTATTTTAAAATATATATGTATACTACGAAATTAATCATAAACAGGATAGGATATGTGGCTGTCATTAATTTATCCTCAAAAAACCCCGAGATAAAAAATAAATTTACAACCGAAATTTGTCTTGGCATACATTTTGCATTTGTTTAAAGTCGAGCATCGCCTGAAAATCCAATCCAAGTTCAAAAACCAAATAACCCAGAGAAACATCATATTCCAAGGAATATCAAATGAATTCAAAAATTTTGTAATGGATGAACAGTAACTGTCAACAATTAGTGGATAGCTTGAGAGTTTGCACAAACGAAATCCAGTAATATTTAGGAGGCTATAATGATGAATTCTCGTGAAAGAGTTTTGTGCGCACTGAACCACAAGGAGCCGGATCGCATTCCCCTAGATCTCGGTTCAGGACATGCTTGCAAATTTACAAAGTACTTTTATGTCAAACTTTTGGATTATTTTGGCATCAAAGATGAAGAATTAGAAGTATGCCATCTTCCATATCAGCTTGTTTATGCTTCTGATAAAGTGCTCGACCTTTTAAAATGTGATGTACGTAACGCAAGGCTTAGGAAAGTTCCCCAGGAACCAAGCCCCTATGCTAAAAATTGGGACACCGAAGACAGTTATTATGTTATAAATGAATGGGGAACAAAATATAGAATGCCAAAAGAACAGGGTCTATACTTTGATTTAGTCGATGTTGCTATGGCAGATGCTAATAGTGAAGAAGAAGATGAGAAGTTTATATGGCCGACACCCAATAAATTTCAGCCCGATTCACGCAAGGAACTTGAAGACTATCGTGCAGCAGGTTATGCGACAACCATCTCCGAAGTATATGGCAACGGTTTTTTTCAGACAGGTCCGTTAGTCTATGGCTTTGAACACTGGTTCATGATGATGGCCTCAGAGAAAAAGCGCTGCCAGCAGTTCATGGAAAAACTTCTGCAAAATAAGATTGAATTTTATGACAATCTTTTCGAGGTTTATGATGGCTTAGTAGATGTGACTGCTGAAGCTGATGATTACGGAACACAGAATGGTCTGATGGCTTCTCCGAAAATGATCAGGGAAATGATCCTTCCCTACCATAAAAGACTGATTGAGCACATTAAATCCAAAGCTGATGTCAAGATGACGCTTCACTCCTGTGGCTCGGTATCAGACGCACTTCCTGATATTTTGGAAGCTGGATTTGATTGCCTGAACCCTGTTCAAATATCTGCTGCCAAAATGGAACCGGAATATCTCAAGAAAACATTTGGTAAAGATGTTACCTTCTGGGGAGGCGGCATCAATACACAGGATACACTGCCTAAGGGCACACCCGAGCAGGTCAGAGATGAAACCAAGCGCATCATCGATACTTTTGCCCCCGGTGGAGGTTTCGTATTCTCTGCTGTGCACAATATTCAGGATGATGTATCAGCTGAAAACTTTATGGCTATGTGGGAAACATTCCAGGATAATTGTAAATACTAAAAAGCAATCTGCTGTATTAGTCATATAGAATTATGCTCATGACGTTTACCATTATATAGTGTGGGCAATATAAACAAAAACAAATTGGGGGTTACTCCATTAAATCCCACATCCCTTTGGGAGAACCCCCATAATTCATCCTAGGCAAGAATAAACTCCGCGTTCTGCAGGAGGCAGAGGACAATTGGTTGCCTTAGGTTGAGGCTAAAGTATTTACCGATGCGCCTTACCTCATTATTGAAGGTAGATTAAAGTAAGACACTGCAAAAATGATACGCAAAAAGCCAAAACTTATAACAGGAGGAGTTTATAGATGAGCTACAAAGATCTTTGTGCAGAAGTAGTTAACGGAGATGTTGAAAAGGTAATAGAGTTAACAAAAAAATTAATCGAAGATGGAAAAGACCCTTTGGAAATTATGAATCAAGGTTTAATCGCTGGTATGGATATTGTTGGGCCTCGTTTTAAAAACGGCGAAATGTTTGTTCCTGAAGTACTAATGTGTGCAAAGGCTATGGATACAGGAATAGAACTTGTCAAAGGAGCGCTCGTTGATACTGAAATACCAACAATTGGGACAATTATTATCGGTACAGTAAAAGGTGATTTACACGACATCGGAAAAAATTTAGTTGCTATGATGATGGAAAGTACTGGTTTCAAAGTTGTCAACCTGGGTGTGGACCTTTCTGAAGAAACATTTGTTGAGGCTGTTAAGGAACACAAACCTAATGTACTTGCTTTGTCAGCCCTATTGACAACTACAATGTCTAATATGAAGTCTGTGATTGATGCTTTGGAAGAAGAGGGATTGCGTGATAAGGTAAAAGTTATTGTCGGTGGAGCACCTATATCACAGGGTTTTTCTGATGACATTGGTGCTGACGGATTTGCTCCTGATGCGGCATCTGCCACTGAACTGTGTAAAGACCTTATTGCCAGCTAAGTAGAAATAACAATAAGCCTACAATCCTAACCCCTGCCCATCCTTTGAGCAGGGGTTTTTAATGCCTATCAACGAAACGCCCTTGTTCGGGCTCACATTCCGCGTGTTAAATA
>DIQC01000008.1:13782-21454 GCA_002426495.1 Thermacetogenium sp. UBA5472 | reverse complement strand
CACGCGGAATGTGAGTTTTATTATTAATATTTTATTATTTTTATTTTGATAAAGATTCCTATAGGGGGGATTGTCCTTCACAGAATAAGTATTTTGGAGAAGGGGAAGGATACAGGAAGAATGTGGTTAAGGGGGAAGCCAGGAGTCTGTGAAAAAAGTGTTTATGCTGTTGCTATTTTCAGGTACTATATTGGCTCTGTTGTTCACCGGGAATGTTAATGAGAATGAACATCATGAGTTTGCCGCCCTGTCCTCTGTGATGGCCTCAGGTGGAGTTGATGTGGAAGGGTTTCATCTGGAGGGATGGGCGGTCGTTAGAGATACAGGGACACCCTCCTCATTCTGGGATAAAAACATGTTGGGAGAAAAATTGGGTATGGAGGACGAGGAAAAAAAGACTAAAGTCACCGCTGAAGGGGAGCTTTTTCAGATCGCTCAGCATGCCAAAGACTTTCATCTGCAGGCATCTGTTAAAGAGGTAGATAATGGGGAAAAACATGAACTCTATATTCTCATCGGATGCATTCTTGCCCCCGATCTGGAAAATAGCCTGGCTTGGGAGAAAAAAATCAGGTATATCCTTTCTTCTCTGGGGAAAGAGCATGGCGTCTACCTGACTGTGAGCGGGAAGATCGATTCCCCAATGGATGAGGAAGCACTGCTTGGCTTTGGAAAAGCCATGTTTCACATTCTAGGGGCAAATCTCACAAACACCTTGTGTACTGATGGATATGTGAGTTTTACCGGATACGCTCCCCTGCTGTCCGATGTTGCCATCACCGGCAGGGAGAAAAACAATCTCAATCTAGCGGCAGTCCGTCAAGAACAAGAAACCCAGATACTGCTGGGCACACCCGTAATATCCTGCGAATACTAGAGACACGGGGGGACGGCTCTCCTGTTTCAACGAAATAGTCCTATTATTGAAATAGATAAACAATCAGACGTCTCGGAGACCTAATGTGGACCCTCCGGCTGTTTTATTGATAAAGCAAGCAAGGGGGAAAAGAACCCCCTGCCCGTCTGTCGACGGGGAGGGAGGGGCAGGCCTTTAGACATGGTGATTATTTCAAACAGACGATTTGCCCCGCTGCATTAATTCAGATGTAGGGGATTCATCAGATGCCTTTCTGTTCAGTGTTTTTTTGAATGAATTAAACTGCTCTCTGACATAAGGGTTTTCTTCCAGAAATTGATTAAAGGAGGCCAGGAGCTGCAGGGTGTGCAGACTGATATTATGCTCTATCAACTCCGTTTCCACCAGAAGATTTTCTCCCACACCTAAGAATTGCAGGAATTTTTCTACAGAATTATGCCTTTCTAATAGAAATTGCCCTATCTCCTCTCCACTTTCAGTGAGAAAGATGATCCCGTATTTCTTATAGTGGAGCAGTTCCAGTTGGCTCAGTTTTTGAACCATTTTTGTCGCTGAGGGTGCCCGCACATTGAGTAGGGCAGAGAGGCTGGTAATGCGAATATACCCATCCTTTTGACTCGCCCGGTAGATCATCTCCAGGTAGTCCTCCATTGCCGGGGTGAGTGTATTCTTCTTTTGTTCCAGCAGTTGATAGCCGCGCACCGTATGGAATCTTCTCTTCATTATTTACCACCACCTTTGGTTAATGTATATTCAGCAGGTTTCCTAAACTATGCAAAGTGCCTCCTGTTTCTTACGTTTAGTGTTGTCTCGGCTGTGGAAAACAGGGGGAGCAAGAAGCCTGGATGGGCAATAATGGCAAAAAGCGGATCACCGGAACCGTCCCCCTGATACACTCTTCCCACATCTCACTTGATAGGGCTTGTTCTATTCGGTTCCCCTTTTTCATAATTATGGAAGGAAAGCGTTTTGTGACCAGCTTAAGAATATATTTTGTACATCGTTGATCAGGGAGATATTTCCGGAAAGTGGGGTTGAGAGATGAACAATAGATTGAGGGGTTATCGTTGGGTGGGCTATCTGGTTGTTTTCTTAACCCTGATCGTGATCGGCCTGCCTGCGCTATTGGTGAGAGGTTGTAGTTGGGAGAGTGAGGAGCAACAAGTGAAGAAAGAGGAGGGTGAGCAGCAGATGAAACTGATGCTGTCGGCAGAGCAGGTGACAGATATTCCCTTGGAACAGTATCTCTGTGGGGTTGTTGCAGCAGAGATGCCCGCTTCCTTTAATGAGGAGGCTTTAAAGGCACAAGCGGTAGTGGCGCGCACCTATTCTTTGCTGCGGATCCTTGGTGAGTCCCATGACGAAAAGCATCCCACAGCCCATCTATGTGCTGATTCAACTCACTGTCAGGCATGGATCGATACAAAAGAGATGCGGAAGCGCTGGGGTTGGCATTATGGCGCCAATTACAAAAAGGTTGCCGCTGCAGTAGAAGCCACCAGGGGAGAGGTTTTGACATATAATGGCGAATTGATCGACCCGGTCTATCACGCCAGCTGTGGGGGGACTGGTACTGAGGATGCACAGGATGTTTGGGGGCATGAGGTGCCTTATTTGAAAAGTGTTCCCTGTACTTACGACCCTCCTCACAGACAGGAGCCGGTTGTCACACAATTATCTCTGCAAGAGTTTTATTCCCGATTGCGGATCAGCGAACAATCTGTTCCTGCGGCAGCTGGGAGCGGTGTGCTGCAGATCCAGGAAAGAACTACAAATGGGCGGGTGAAGAGTGCCAAGGTGGGTTCCCAGCTCTTCAAAGGTGTTGATCTGCGCAAAGAGTTGGGGCTGCGTTCCACAGATTTTAATGTGACCAGGACAGGGGATGATCTGGTTTTCTCCACTCAAGGATATGGGCATGCCGTAGGCATGTGTCAGTATGGGGCTGATGGGCTTGCTGATAATGGAGCGAAATACAATCAGATCCTGGAGCACTATTATAAGGAAACCAAGCTGCTTAGGTATACTGAAAAGAAAGGGGATGAATAGATATAAGTCTTTGTAATTGTTAATTATGCAAATTGATCCTCAAGTTACCGTATGCTCCTGCTAGTCTTTTTTCCTTCTTCGATGGATATAAATGTAGTGTACTAGAGGACGGGGGGGAGAAAATTGCAGGAGTATATCCGCCGCCGGGTCTTGGAGATAAGTGCCTATATAATAGAGAATTCGGCAACAGTGCGCCAGGCTGCCAGTGTTTATGGTGTCAGTAAAAGCACTGTCCATAAAGATATGACTGAGCGCTTGCCCAGAATTAATCAGCAGTTAGCCCGCAGTGTTCGCCTTGTTCTGGATCTCAACAAGGCTGAACGTCATTTGCGTGGAGGGGAAGCGACACGAAAGAAGTACCGGGGACGGGGGTCTTGACACACCCTTGACTCAAGGGCATGTCCGGGCCAATTATGAGTTTTTAGGGTCTAATTACTACCCTTGCATCATATTATGGAAGGAGGATCATCTATGAAAGGAGGGACCAGCATTGCCACAGCTTAATCAGGAACTGACCTTGACCAACAGGGAACTGATGAAAACCACAGGGGTGCAGAAGGTAGTGAGTTTCGATGACCAGGAGATCATTCTAGAAACTGGTATTGGCCTTCTGGTCCTACATGGGGAAGATATGCATATCACCCACTTGGATCTGACTGCAGGCGATTTGATTGTCGAAGGGCTCATTATATCTCTGGAATTTAGTGATGACCGCGGTAAAAAAATTAAGGCAAAGGGTAAAAATATTCTTGAACGCCTGATCAGATGACCGAGACGGTTGCTCAAGACTTCTTGCTGGTCTTGGCGATTACTGGCCTGGGAATGGGTATTGGTCTCTTTTTTGACTGCTACCGCCTGCTGCGCAGGAGAATCAAGCCCAACTACATCTCTACACAGTTAAGCGACCTGCTCTTTTGGCTTATTTGTATAGGGCCGACCTTCTATGCCTTTTACTGGGTAATAGGGGGAAGTGTGCGCTTTTTTACCATTCTGTTTCTGCCTGTGGGAATGTTTATGTACCTTAAGTTCGTTAGTCCCCACATCAGGGAACCATTATATTGGTGTTTTCTTCAAATTGGCCGCGGTTTTAAATTATTGCTGAGGCTGTTGATCTTTTGTGTACAAATTCTTGTTTTTCCTTTTCGTCTGGCAGTTTGGGCTGTAAGCTTTGCCCTGCAATTCCTTCGCGGGCTGTTGCGACTCTTTATTCTTCCCATCCGCTATTTTTGTCGTCTGCTCTGGCGTAAATTTAGGGAATGGAGAAGGAAAACTTAAAGCCAAACGTGTCAGGGGGCGTGACAAGACCCCCGTCCCCATGTCACCGACACGGACACCGCGTGTCATGACCCCCGTCCCCCTGACACATGCCCCTGTCACACCAATGTGTAAAGACCACGTCCCCCTGTCATGCCCCTGAAAAAGTTCCGAAGAGAAGAAGGAGTTTTCATTTCTATAGAGAAATAGATTTTGTAATCGTTTCGTAATAATATTATCCACAACTTGTCCACATAATGTGGACAAGTTGTCAATAACGGATTGGGAGAAAAAGTGCAGCTAGAAATACGCGGAGCAGAAAAACTAAGTTTCCGAGAGAAGCAGGCGGTCATTCTTAAAGAAACCGGCAACAGTAATGAGAAAATTGCCAAAAGAATGGGCGTCAATACAGCTACTGTAGCAACACTTCTAAGCCGAGCTCGCAGCAAGGGGTATGAGGTTGTGATAGTGATCTCAACAAACCTGGGTTTGTTCGGAGAAGAAGATGAAGAGGAGGTTTAGCGGTAGATGGCTCAGAAAGGCAGCAGAGATCGCATATTTGAAATTAAACGGAAAAAGGAAAAGCGCAAGAGAGGGCTGGTGGTTTTAGGGGTTTTATGTGGGATCTTTTGTATCCTCTTTATCCCTACTCAGTTAAAAATCTGGAAGATGGAAGGGCAGTTGGATGTTTATCAACAGCAGGAACAGGAACTGTTGGCTCAAAAAGAGGACATTCAAAAAGAGATCGATTATTATTCCAGCGATGCTTATGTTGAAGAAAGGGCACGGGAGGAACTGGGGTTAGTCAAGCCCGGAGAGTCACCGATCCGCCAGGCGGTCCCGGGGCGAGTGCAGCCTTCTTCCGAAAATGAGCAAGAAATCTTTCATTAAGAAGGGGTGGAGCTTCTTTGTCAGGCAAATGCATGGCGGCGGTCGATATCGGTACAAATTCTTGCCGGCTGTTGGTCGCTGATCAAAAAGGCAAGTCTATTTCTCCTGTGTTAAAAAGGCTGAGGGTTACTAGAATCGGAGAAGGGGCAGCAAAACAGGGCTTATTGGGAGAAAGACCTATGGAGCGGACGATCACTGCTCTCCGGGAATACTCGGCTTTAATCAAGGAATTCCAAGTAGCCCAACTGCATGTGGTTGCTACCGATGCTGTTCGGCAAGCCGCTAATGCGGCATTTTTTCTTGAGCAAGTCAGGGAAGAGACCGGGTTTGCTGTAGATGTCATCAGCGGGGGTGAAGAGGCACGCTTGAATTACATCGGTGCCTGTCAAATGGTCGCTGCCGAAGGAACAGGTGTTGTCGTCGACATCGGCGGTGGGAGCACTGAGTTTACCTTTTCTATCCGGGATGAAGGGTTGAACTGCTGCAGCATACCTCTCGGCGCAGTTCGGCTGACCGAAGAACCATGTCTCCTTTCGGAAATCCTGGATACTGCCAAAGAAATTCTAAATAGACTGAAAAAACTTTCCTGCCCTGCTCTGATTGGAGTAGGGGGGACGATCACTTCACTGGCAACTGTGGATCAGGCACTGGAGGTCTATGAAGCGGAACGGGTTCAGGGGTACTTTCTCACCAGGAATGCAGTGGAGAGAATAATGTTCTCCCTCGCTGCAAAAAATAATGAGGAGAGAAAAAGTGTCCCCGGGCTCCAGCCGGAGCGTGCAGATATTATTATAGCCGGCACCACTATCCTCTGGTCGATCCTTACTTATCTGGGTGCGTCAGGGATCACAGTCAGTGATGCAGATCTTCTGCACGGAATCATTTTGGAAATGCTTTGATCGCTTTGCTAGGGGAGAGGGAAGATGAGCTCAGGTCATTAGCCAAAAACTTTGGCGAAAAGGAGAACATTCATGAAGCCTGCTCTTATTCCTCTTTTGATCGGCGCTATTGCCGGCATATGTATGGCAGTACAGGGGTCTCTTAATACCCTTTTAAGCAAGGCTGTCGGTTTGGTGGAGGCAAATTTTGTTGTTCATGTGATAGGAACAATTTTGCTGATTGTTTTGCTGTTATTGGGACTTGGTAAGGGTGATTTAACAAAAGTGGGACAGGCCCCGTGGTATGCTTATCTTGGTGGCGTGTTTAGTATTATTATCCTTTATACTGTGATGGCCAGCATCTCCAAGTTAGGGGTTTCTATTGCTACCACTGCCATCATTGTCGGTCAGGTTTCCACAGCACTGCTTATCGATCATTTCGGGCTTTTTGGACTTAAAAGCATCCCCTTTACCTGGTGGAAGCTGCTCGGGGTAGTGTTCCTGGCTGCTGGAACCAAATTGATGCTCACCAACTGACCACAGGGGTTCAATGATCAGCCCGTGTGTCAAGACCCCCGTCCCCTTGACACACCCCTTCATCCATTCAGTTGTCAAGTAGAGAAAATTAGCATAAAATGAAGGTGTAGAATAATAACAGGAAAATGGTGGGGCTTATGCATGAAATGTCCCTGATGCTGGGAATTGTGGATCTGTTGCGAAAAAACGCAGCTGAGAACAACATCGGTAAGATCTCCAAGGTGATGCTGGTGGTGGGTGATATGACCATGGCGGTTCCGGATGCTTTGCAGTTTGCTTTTGATTCCTTTAGGGATGAGGAGCTGTTTGGCGATGCTGTTTTAGAGATACAGAAAAAACCTGTCAGTGGAGAGTGCAAGGACTGTCACCAAAATTTTGGTATTGATGATTTTAATTTCCTTTGTCCATTCTGTTCCAGTCCCCATGTGCGGGTGGCTTCCGGGAGAGAACTGTACATCGATTATTATGAAGGAGACTAGAATAAATGGTTAAAGTTCGCATGGCAGCACCTGTGCTGCAACAAAATGATGAAGTGGCCGGGGAGAATAGGGAATTATTCAATAAAAAAAATGTTTTTGTGCTCAATCTGATGAGCTCTCCCGGTTCTGGGAAGACAAGCATCCTGGAAAAAACCATCGGCAAGCTTTCCAAGCTATTGAAGTTGGGAGTGATCGAGGGGGATATCTACACAACCAGGGATGCCGAGCGCATTGAGAAGTTCGGGGTACCGGTGGTGCAGATCAATACAGATGGTGCGTGTCACCTGGATGCCAGGATGGTGAAGCCAACCCTGGAGGACTTCGATCTGGATGAACTCGACCTGCTGATTGTGGAAAATGTGGGTAACCTGGTTTGTCCCGCAGAGTTTGACCTGGGAGAGGATGCCCGGGCGGCAGTTTTAAGCATTACAGAGGGCAATGACAAGCCTGTGAAATATCCGTTGGTCTTTCGCCAATCCAAGGTTGTGCTGCTCAACAAGATCGATCTGCTTCCCTATACAGATTGTGAAATCGAGCTTTTGGAAGAAGATTTAAAAAAAATCAACCCCGAATTGGAGCTTTTTCAGGTGTCAGCACGGCTTGATGAGGGCTTTGCTCCCTGGATCGCCTGGCTTGAGGAACAGGTAGGCTTAAAGAAAGGCAGCTAAGCTGTCCTGCTGGCGTTCCCGGTTCTAGGCGGGCGTGACAAG
>DIQC01000008.1:11331-13521 GCA_002426495.1 Thermacetogenium sp. UBA5472 | reverse complement strand
AGCTCGTCGGGCTCATAACCCGGAGGTCGCTGGTTCGAGTCCAGCCCCCGCTACCATGGCGGCGTAGCTTAGCTGGTTATAGCGTGCGGTTCATACCCGCAAGGTCGCTGGTTCGAGTCCAGCCGCCGCTACCAATAGGACCCGTTGGTCAAGTGGTTTAAGACACCGGCCTTTCACGCCGGTAACAGGGGTTCAAATCCCCTACGGGTCGCCAAATAAATACCTCACCATATATGGTGGGGTATTTCTTTTATATTTGTCGAATACTCTCCTGCCTGAAATCGCCATATTTCTCCCAGACTATGAAGTATAATGGAATTCATTATGGAAATATCTGGTGCTCAGGGGAAACAGGGGCGAAAGTCAAGATGTTGCGGTTGCTGCCCCGGCGCAGCGAAAGCAGTGCGGAAGCTGGGGAATGTCACCAATCGATCTGGTGCGGCTCAAGCATATTTCTGGCATAGTTCTGACCTCCGATCTCTGGCATCAGACCTCTATTTTAGGGGGAGTCGACAATGGCTGTTGTTTTCAGCAGATTACGTCAGTGGAGGACGGTGGTACAGGGGCTGCAGATCAATCCGGGATGGCAGCTCAGCATCTTTGTGCTCGGTTTGGCTGCCGGCAGAGGGCTGCTCGGGGAATTAGCTCCTTTTGCTGCCCCCACAGCCGCCATCGGTGCTTTATTTTTTCATCCCAGTTCCTGTTTCTCTCTCCTGGCAGGGATGCTGATCGGCCTTGCTGCCAGGCCTTCTGTATATCAGGGGGTACCTTCTCTTATTGATATTTTATTGGTAGTCACCATCTTTTTTATTGCACGGCGCTATCAAAAACAGCTGACTGATTCCTGGGTGGCAGTGGTTTTTTTTGTCGGAGGGATGAGCCTGATCATCAAATTTTGCTTTATGGCGATCTCGGGAGTCCAGCCCGGGTTTCTGCCAGCGCTGCTCAGCGAATCGGCCTTGGCGGCAGCCTTTGCTATACCTTTTTATTATATTTTCAGAGACTATCCACAACAGAAAAATCTTTTCTTTATACTGCTTCTTATCTTGGTATACTATGGGTTAGGAGATCTGCGGCTGGGCTCCACCAATATAATGGAAGTGCTGGCACGGAGTGTTCTTTTGGTTGTAGCCGGTGGTTGGGGAGGTGGCTGGGGGGCAGCGGCAGGTGTTATTTTGGGGTTGTTTTCCGGCAGCCTGATCACGGCTCTGCCCAGGACAGGTTTTTATGCGGCCACAGGTTTATTTTCAGGACTTCTCAAGAGCTGGGGTCCACCCGGGGTGATTCTGGGATTCTTAATGTCAAGCCTGTTTCTTTCGGCCAGCTACGGGCAGCTAGATAATCTGATGGGACATCTCTTGGCCAGTACCATAGCTGTCGGTCTTTATCTTGTATCCTGGCGGTTTTTGCCGTTTATCCCCGGTAGAGAGAAAAAAGAATCTGGTAATGTGCAGCCTCTTCATGCAGAGGTGGGGGTTGCTCAGCGTTCTAAGCCGCTGGAAGTTTTATGTGGGGACAGCTTCATTGTGTCACACTTGGAACAGAGGCGTCTGTTGTTGACTATCAGCGATGGCATGGGCTCCGGGATCAATGCCGCCCGAGAAAGCAGGATTGTAGTAAAATTAGTTGAACAATTACTAGGAAGTGGTGTCAAACCAGAGGCAGCTGCCGGAGTTGTGAACACCGCACTCTTCCTGCGGGGAGGTGAAGAGAGCGCCGCAACTATAGACAGCGCAATAGCCGACCTTGACGCAGGTTCCCTGGAGTTTTTAAAGGTAGGGGCACCACTTAGCTTTCTCAAGAGGGGAAAGGCTGTGGAGCAGATCAGATCCATCTGCTGGCCGGCGGGAATATTAGATGAAATAGACACAACGGTTCTGGTAAGAGAGATAATACCGGGTGATATCCTAATTATGGCATCAGATGGTGTTACTGAGGCAAATCTGAATGAAGACGTCCTTGATGATTGGTTGTACACATATCTGCGAGATATGCCTTTAGAGGACGCCCAAGTGATTGCTGACCTGGTCCTGAAGTATGCCTTAAAAATAGCGGGTTACGAAAATAGGGATGATATGACTGTTATGGTTGCGCGTTTCTGCCGGGAAGAGGAAGTGGAGTGAGGTAGATGTCCGCTTTTAAAGAAAAGGTGGAAGAATTTATTAAAAAAGAGAATTTGATTGATCCCGG
>DIQC01000008.1:0-11115 GCA_002426495.1 Thermacetogenium sp. UBA5472 | reverse complement strand
TTTTCTATGGAGCTCCATGTGGCGCATCTCAATCACCTGCTGCGGGATGAGGCAGGGGATGATGCCGCTTTTGTGCAAAGGTTTGCCCACTCTTTAGAGATTCCGGTAACAGTAGGCTATGCACGAGTGGCCGACTATGGGCGCAGGAATAAGATGAGCACTGAGGAGGCCGCTAGATGGGCAAGATACCGGTTTTTAGGGCATGTTGCCCGCAAGGTCGGCGCCCCTCGCATCGCTGTGGGGCATCACCTAGGAGATCAGGTGGAAACAGTTATCTTTAATTTTTTACGAGGGGCAGGACCTGCAGGAATTGCGGGCATCCCGGTGCACAACCGGGGAGTTGTTCGCCCTCTGTTGGGGGTTACCAGGGAAGAGATCGAGAATTATTGCAGCTCTCTTGGTTTAAGTTGGTGTACTGATCTTACCAATTTGACAACAGATTATCAGCGCAATCGCATTCGAGTGGAACTTCTGCCTTATTTACGGCAGTCTTTTAACCCCCGGGTTGATCGTGCCGTAGCTCAGACGGCAGAAATCATCTCTGAAGAGGATAAAGTTATGGATCACCTGGCCGCCTTTTTATTAAAGGGAATAACGGTTGAAGAGCAGGGAGAATTAAGGGTTTCATTGGACGAATTTTTATCACTGCCCCTGGCGCTGCAGCGCCGTCTGCTACGCAAAGTGATCAAAAGGCAGGGTGGCAGGTTGAGGGACTTTGGGTACCATAACTACAATGACTGTTTGTCATACCTTGAAGTGCCACATACATGCGGAGAACTCCATCTTCCTCACGGTTGGAGATTGATCAAGGGCAGCGGATATTTCATCTTTAGCAAAGCCTGTCCCAGAGACGGCGTTGTGCCTGAGGTGCATCGTATCTTGAACGTACCCGGAGAAACAGAGATTCCAGAGCTGGATTTATCCATTTGCGCGGAAGTTAAGCCATATGATCAGGGTTATTCACAATTTATTCGTAATTTTAGGGAGGAAAGCTACCAGGCTGGCTTCGATTATGATAAAATACAATTACCTATATTTGTGCGTACGCGCCGAGCTGGTGATCGGATACGACCCTTTGGTCTGCAAGGAACGAAAAAGATCAAAAAGCTGTTTAATGATTTGAAAGTTCCACCCCAGCAACGGGATAGCGTGCCTCTTGTCGTTTCAGATGATGAAATCTATTGGGTGGTGGGGTACAGAAGGGGCGCAGCGGCTCCGGTGACAGGAGAAACCAGGCATATTCTCTTGTTGCAGGCGCATTAATAGATAGCAGAGAAAACACCATTCATATGGAGTCTAGAAAGGGGAATAAGGGTGAAGAACTCGCTTTTAAAGAATATTTCGCTCTACCTGATTATACTGGTGGTTGCGGCAATGGCATTAAAAATGAATCTGCCTCAAGAGGTCAAACCTGCAGAATGGACTTATTCTACTTTTATCCAAAACCTGGATGCAGGGAAGGTTGATAACGTAATTCTGAAATCGGTGGGTAATGAAAACTACGAGGTAACAGGTGAAACGAAAGATGGAGTGGAATTCACTCTGTTTGCTCCTGCATCAGACCAGGAACTTCATAATAAGCTGCAGGGAAAAAACGTGGCTGTGGAATACGAGCCGATTGAGGGGATACCCTGGTGGGCAAGCCTGCTTACCTCCTTGCTGCCGATCCTATTGATCGCAGGCTTCCTTTTTTTTATGTTGCAGCAAAGCCAAGGGGGCAGCAACAAGGCCATGCAGTTTGGCAAAAACAGGGCGAAAACCCTGGACCCGGATAAGCAGAAGATTACATTCAAAGATGTAGCGGGAGTAGATGAAGCAAAAGAAGAATTAGCTGAGGTTGTAGAATTTCTTAAGGAGCCTAAGCGCTATGTTGATATCGGTGCCAAGATACCGAAGGGTGTGCTCCTTTATGGGCCTCCAGGCACTGGGAAAACTTTACTGGCCAAAGCTGTGGCTGGGGAGGCAGGTGTGCCTTTTTTCAGTATCAGCGGTTCAGATTTTGTGGAGATGTTTGTCGGGGTAGGTGCCGCACGAGTCCGGGATCTTTTTGACCAGGCTAAAAAGAACTCTCCCTGTATCGTTTTCGTGGATGAGATCGATGCTGTCGGGAGACAGCGTGGCGCAGGGCTGGGGGGCGGACATGACGAGCGGGAGCAGACACTAAACCAGCTGTTGGTAGAAATGGACGGCTTTGAGGCTAATGAAGGGATCATTTTGATTGCTGCCACCAACCGTCCGGATATTCTGGATCCGGCACTCCTGCGGCCGGGACGTTTTGACCGCCAGATAGTAGTGGGCCAACCTGACTTGCAGGGGCGTAGAGATATTATCAAGGTGCATATTAAGGGGAAGAAGCTGGATGATGATGTGGATATAGATGTGCTGGCTCGTCGTACACCTGGTTTTACCGGTGCCGACCTGGCTAACATGATCAATGAAGGAGCCCTTCTCGCAGCACGGCGAGGAAGCAATAGGGTGAGCATGAAGGATTTAGAGGATGCTGTGGAGCGGGTCATAGCAGGTCCGGAGAAGAAATCGCACATGATGAGTGATAAAGAAAGGAGATTAGTATCCTACCATGAGGCAGGACATGCGGTAGTAGGACAATTGCTTCCTACCACAGATCCGGTACATAAAATCTCTATTATTCCTAGAGGTCGGGCCGGGGGGTATACACTGATGCTCCCTACTGAGGATCGCCACTATCAGACCAGGTCTCACATCCTGGACGAGATCACCACACTCCTGGGAGGGCGTGTCTCTGAGGAGTTGGTTCTCAAAGATATCAGCACCGGCGCCCAAAATGACATAGAGCGGGCAACAACACTGGTGCGCAAGATGATTACAGAGTACGGGATGTCCGAAGAATTGGGGCCATTGACCTTTGGACACCCTCAGGAGCAGGTCTTTTTAGGCCGGGATATTTCCCGGGACCGGAACTACAGTGAAGATGTGGCCTTTTCCATCGATAAAGAGGCCCGGCGGATCATTGAGCACTGCTACCAAAAGGCGAAAAAGATACTGGTGAATCATAATGATAAGCTGCACCTTGTTGCCCAAACCTTGATGGAGAAAGAGACAGTTGAGGCTGATGAATTTCAAGTGTTAATGCAGGGCGCATAAATAGACCAGAAATGCACTGGGTGCACTGGGGACGGTTCCTGTTGCATCTCTAAGGAGGCAACAAAGAACCGTCTTTTGCTTACTCAGAACCTGCTCTTAGGGTTTGCTTCATTAGTATTCTAGCTTATTGTAGGCATACTACTTTTGAAAGGGGATCATATCTAGTGGAACGTACCTTTGTTATGGTTAAGCCAGACGGTGTACAGCGGGGGCTTGTTGGAGAGATTGTTCAGAGGTTTGAACGGAAAGGCCTGAAAATAGCAGCTCTCAAGATGCTTAAGATCTCGTCAGAGTTGGCCTCAAAGCACTATGGTGAACACCAGGGCAAGCCATTTTTTGATGGTCTGGTCAATTACATAACATCATCTCCTGTCGCAGCCATGGTTCTGGAAGGGAATGATTGTATAAGTATAGTTCGAGGAATGATGGGAGCAACAGATCCTAAAAAGGCTGCTCCCGGAACTATTCGTGAGACATTTGGGATCGACATCGGCAGAAACGTGATCCATGGCTCTGATTCTGAGGCTAGTGCCGCCAGGGAAATGTCCCTCTTCTTTAATGAACAGGAACTTTGTAATTACGAACTCAGTCTCACCCCCTGGATTTACGAGTGATTTTGACTGATGGAGATACTTAACTTAGAGTACGAAGTAAAGCTTCTACTCTAAGCTAATGGCTAACTAAGGTCATCAGTAAACTATTAACTAAGAGGAACAATACTTTGTATTTGAACTCTTAGTAGATCATTCTTGCTTCAATTTGCATAGCTGGTGGATTACTCCGGATTTAGTTTCCTTTTGTCTCATAAAAAATAAATCATTGTATAAGTAGGAAAAAATGATTCTATGGCGAATATATTCATAAGCGATACCTACCGCTGGCTATGATCCGCATTTTGGCAGTATATTTTAAATACGGAGAGGCAGTATTAAGTTTCTATGAAAGAAAAATCTAAAAGGAGGTGTTGCTCGCGAAGCATAGGGGGCCACAAGTATAATGGCCATTTGCTGACAGAAGCGGTCAGGTTTTGCAATTTATGGTATGGATTTGAAAGGAGATGCGAGTGTATGCCTTTTGATGCTACTGAGATGAAAGACTGGCAGATTGCTGCGGAAGCAGAAAAGAACATGCCTACCCCAGAAGAGTATATGGATCTATTGGGGCTAGAAAAAGAGGAACTGATTCCTTTTGGCAGAACACCAAAGGTAGACTTCCTCAAGGTGATGGACAGGGCCAAAGATAAAACAGATGGTAAGTATATCGAAGTAACCGCTATCACCCCCACACCATTGGGTGAAGGCAAAACCACTGCTACCATGGGGGTTATGGAGGGTCTTGGCAAGCGCGGACAGAGTGTTGGCGGCTGTATCAGACAGCCTTCCGGCGGTCCGACAATGAACATTAAAGGTAGTGCCGCTGGCGGCGGCAACGCCCTCTTAATCCCGATGACTGAGTTTTCACTTGGTCTGACCGGTGACATCAACGACATTATGAACTCCCATAACCTGGCCATGGTAGCCCTGAATGCCAGGATGCAGCATGAGTACAATTATGATGATGAAACTCTTGCGGGGAGGGGCCTAAAGAGATTAGACATTGACTCCAAAAACGTTGAGATGGGCTGGATTATGGACTTTGCAGCCCAAGGCCTGCGCAACATAATTATGGGACTCGGCGGCAAAAAGGACGGGTTCTTGATGCAGTCTAAGACCGGTATCGCCGTTAGTTCCGAATTGATGGCGATCCTGGCCGTGGCCAAAGACCTGCCAGATTTAAGAGAACGCTTAGGTAAAGTTATCGTAGCCTACAACAAGCATGGTGAACCAGTCACAACCGCTGACCTGGAAGTAGATGGCGCAATGTGTGCCTGGATGCGCAACACCATCAACCCGACCCTCTGCTGCACTGTTGAACATCAGCCCTGCTTTGTCCATGCCGGGCCATTTGCCAACATTGCTATCGGTCAGTCTTCGATTATCGCTGATCGCTTAGGGCTGAAGCTGTTCGATTACCATGTAACAGAATCCGGATTTGCTGCTGATATCGGATTTGAAAAGTTCTGGAATGTGAAGTGCCGCTTGAGTGGCCTGAAGCCGAACGTTTCTATCCTGGTAGCAACTGTCCGTGCACTGAAGATGCATGGTGGCGGACCTGCAGTAGTACCTGGTCGTCCGCTTCCAGAAGAGTATGTTAAGGAAAATCTCGAACTGGTAGAGAAGGGCTGCGAGAACCTGGTGCATATGATCAATGTGGTCCAGAAATCAGGTATCAAGCCTGTTGTCTGTGTCAACAAGTTCTACACTGATACCGATGCTGAACTGGCTCTTGTCAAGAGGGTTGCTGAGCAGGCCGGTGCCCGTGCGGCTATCTCCGAACACTGGGGCAAGGGTGGCGACGGCGCTCTGGAACTGGCAGACGCTGTAATGGATGCCTGTAAAGAAGAAGTGGACTTCAAGCCTCTCTACTCACTGGATCTGCCGCTGCGGCAGCGCGTTGACATGATCGCCAAAGAGGTCTACGGAGCAGATGGTGTTGACTGGGCTCCTGTGGCAGAAGAAAAGGCCAAGAAGTTTGAGGCTGATCCTTATTATGCGGACTTCTCCACAATGATGGTCAAGACACACCTCAGCTTGACTCACGATCCGGACCTGAAGGGTGTGCCTAAGGGCTGGAGACTGCCGATCCGTGACGTCTTGGTTTATGGTGGAGCCAAGTTCCTTTGCCCGATGGCTGGTCAGATCAGTCTGATGCCTGGCACGAGCTCCAATCCTGCCTACAGAAGGATTGATGTTGATACTAAGTCAGGCGAGGTAACAGGACTGTTCTAAAGTGTTCTAAACTGTTCTAAATGATATGTTTTCTATGATAAGAAAAAGCCTCGAGAAATCGGGGTTTTTTCTATCTTTTTTCTTTAGTATTTGATAAACTAGGTTCAAGAATTAAAGTCTAAGAAAAATATATGGCAAGGAGAGGTGTAGATGGAACGCATCGATGCCATTGTACGGGATCCTTTGTTTCAGGAGTGTCTTAATAGGAACAAAAAAGCAGAAGAGTATCGTGAGTTCTGTAACCATGACCTACAGCATTTTGTAGATGTAGCAAGGATTACTTATATTTTGGTGCTGGAATCAGGCAGTTTATCCAGTCTAATCGAGGAAGGCGACTTGGATGGCTTGCAGTCAGCTAAAGAGGTAATCTATGCGGCCGGGATTCTTCATGATGTGGGCAGATGGCGTCAGTATGAGACGGGAGAGGATCATTCTGTTATTGGGGCTGAATTAGCCAGAGAGATTCTGGAACGGGCGGGTTTCTCCCAAAAAGAAACCCGGGTTGTTGTTCGTGCAATCAGGGAGCACAGAACCCATATTGAAGGAATGTCCCTGCTCGGGGAGTTGCTGAGTCGTGCTGATAACCTATCCAGAGCCTGTCATGAATGCAGTGCCAAACATAAGTGCTACAAGTTTTCGATAATGGAAACAGGCAACCTGGTCCTGATCTACTAGACCAATCACGGGGACGGTTCTTGTGATTGGTCTTTTCTTCACAATTAGATTTCTACTGCTGACTGTAACATCTATAGAAAACACCTTCGCTGACCATGATTTCTTGCTTGACTTGTGGATGGCTGTGCACTATACAGAGGCACCACTTTATACAACCAGTGTATCTGAGATAAAAATTCTGCGTTTGTGTTAAAGGATGGTTGAAGGAAGGAAATGAAGGGGAATAAGGATCATAATTTACGAGTTGTGATGATTGAAAGCAGGGATGACGCTTATCATGCTCTAGCTGATGTGGGCTGTGACAATCCCGGTGTCAAGTGGATGACACCAAAGGCAGTACACCGGGTGATCAAAGTCAAGAAACTGAGCGTCAAGGGTGCTATTATTCTAAAACAGGAGATGCTGTCCAAAGGGGGCGAGGCTGCCCTCAGCAGGGGAGCTGGTAACTTCTCTGTAGCTGATACTGATGTCCTGCTGATGGGGACTCTGCGCCAGTATCGTGAACTCTGTAAAAAGCTCAAAATGCAGCCCTTCGGCCTGCGTCAGTTGGCAGATGAGATCCAGGATGTCCTTGATAATATTGAGCAAAAGGAAGTAAGGACACTGCCTTGCCGGGATCTTTCTCTGACACTGGGGGAGCGCACTCTGGTAATGGGTATACTGAATGTGACACCAGACTCCTTTTCCGATGGGGGAAAGTATTTTGATCCGGGGGTGGCAGTAGAGCATGCCCATCAAATGGTGGAGGAAGGCGCCGATATCATCGATCTCGGCGGGGAATCCACCCGTCCGAGCACTTGGTCAGAGGAACCGCTCTCAGCAGAAGAAGAAGTTCACCGCCTGCTGCCAGTGTTGAAGCGGCTGGTGCAGGAGATTAAAGTTCCTATTTCCATAGATACCTATAAAGCAGAAACAGCACGAGCAACCCTAGATGCCGGGGCACATATGATCAACGATATCTGGGGGTTCCAGTGTGATCCCGAAATTGCCGCTGTAGCAGCTGAGTATGATGTGCCTGTGATTCTCATGCACAACCAGGATGGTATCGAATATGAAGAGATGATGGGTGATATTTTTGCTTTCCTGCGCAGAAGTGTCGCTATCGCTCAAGATGCTGGTGTCAAGCCTGAGCAGATTATTCTTGACCCAGGGATCGGCTTCGGTAAAGATACACAGCAGAACTTGACGGTTATGCGCCATCTGCGGGAGTTTCGCTCTTTAGGGAAACCAATGCTGCTGGGCACTTCGCGGAAAGCGACCATCGGTAAAACACTGAATCTCCCTCCGGATCAGCGCTTAGAGGGAAGCCTGGCAACCATTGTTTGGGGGGTTTCCCAGGGCGCGGCAGATATCGTGCGGGTACATGATGTGAAAGAATCTGTCCGCGCCGTGCGCATGACCGAAGCCATAGTTAGTGGTTAGTCGTCAGTCGTTGGTTGTAAGAACAAGATGTTCGGGTGGGAAATATCATGTGTAGGGGACATTAGACACAGCCTGCCGTCTCCCGGATCTAAACATAGTCAATGTTTAGGTGGTTACGTGGGACGCAAGAACTGTCCATGTGCCCCGGGTGAGAAGGAGCGGTATGTGGTGGGTGAACAAGGTGATCGAATTATACTGAATGGAATGCAGTTCTATGGTTATCATGGTGTGATGCCTGCTGAACAGGAATTAGGGCAGCCTTTTATTGTGGATCTGGAGATGTCTTGTGATCTGCGGGAAGCCGGGGAAAAGGATGACCTTACTAAAACTATTGATTACAGCCTGGTTTATGAAATGACCAAGCAGATCGTTACCGGTGAGCCCTGTTTGCTTATCGAAACAGTTGCGGAGCGCATTGCCGCGTCAGTGCTAGAAGAGTTTCCGGTAACTGAGGTGCTGGTGAGGGTAAGGAAGCCACATGCTCCGCTGAAAGGTTTTTTTGCTGATGTAGCTGTAGAGATCAGGAGATAATGCACTGGGGACGGTTCCTGTTGCATAACCTTCCCTTGTTTCATGACAGGATAGTGTGCGTACAGGCCGGCCTTTATGTGCCTGTTGCATAACCCCAATCCCCCTTTGCTTCCAAGAAAGCCAAGTGGGCAACACAGTAAACTGCGGCATAACAAAAGAAGCAAAAAGAATGTCTCTTTGCTTCTAAGGAGGCCTGGAGATGGTCGATCAGGGCAAGAACAAGAAGGAGAAAGCTTTTTTGGGCATGGGTTCCAATCTTGGAGATAGGCAGGAATATCTGGATGATGCCTGTCGGGAGCTATCTGCTCATCAATCAGTGAAGGTCATTCAATCCTCTTCACTTTATGAAACTGAGCCTGTGGGTTACCTGGCTCAGGGATGGTTTCTCAACCAGGTGGTAGAGATTGAAACAACACTTGCGCCCGACGAATTGCTTCGTTTCACTCAGGATATAGAGAACAAACTGGGGAGAAAACGCCTGATACATTGGGGCCCTCGAGTGATTGATCTGGACATTCTACTCTATGGGAACAGAATTATTAACACTCCCTCGCTCACTGTTCCACATCCCAGGATGTATGAACGCTGTTTTGTACTGATGCCTTTGAGGGAAATTGCCCCTGATCTTATTCACCCAGATGGTATTTCAACACAGCAGCACCTAGATATGCTGCAGCATAAAGGAGACCCGGAAAAAATTAGGCTGTTTTACTGACACAGGGGGACGGTTCTCTTGTGTCAATCAGTTATTGAGGAAGGGTGGCAAAGGGGCGGGACGTTTCGTTTGCCTAATGCCATCAACATAATAATATGATTCCTGCAGGGGAAAGCCAGATCAACTGATTGCAGTTGGTTTTTTGTTTTAGTGTGTGCCTTCTTTTTTTATCGGTGCCAGGCTTCCCTTATTATTTTTGTCGATAACAGTTCATAATTTCCTGTAGCCTATCCAGGAGCTGTTCCCTTAGCCAGGTAGGTTCAAGCACTATCACGGCGTCTCCCCAGCTCATCAGCCAGGAGATCATCTCCTGGGCACCATTCAACCGGTAGCTTACCTCAAGCCTTCCATCTGAGAGTTCCCTGACCTGTTGGCTTTCATGAAAAAGGTTGCGTCTAAAGCGCTCCGCTGGGCCGGCACAGACTTCCAGGCGCACGGTTTCCATTTCCCCGCAATCATCCTCTGTCCAGGTGCCCCAAACATCTTGATATGTTTCTTTAAGGGAGAACCCGGGAGGCATGCTGTAAGAGCTGTTTTCAAGCACAGTAAGGTTCTGTATATTGAGCAGCAAAAAAACCCGCCTTTGGTTCTGCATTGTACAGCGACCGGTGAGGTACCAGTTGTTCAGACGGCACAGCAGGCCATGGGGCTCGACCTGGCGTTCAGTGACAGTTCCGTCATAGGTGCGCAAATAGCTGATACGCACTCTCTTTTTCTCCTTGATGGCCAGCAGAATCTTTCGGATCATGACATCGCTTTTCATCGGATTAGCGGGAAAGGCGCCGGAAACATAGACAACATGCTCCAGTTCACTTAAAATGCCTGCAAAGGTGCTTAATCCGGAAAGTGAATTACGAAAGATGCTGTGCATGGCCGCTTCAATACTGCTTTTCATCGTACCTCGCAGCTGGGGATACATGCTCAGCACCAGCATGGTGGCATCCCCAGTCGATGGGACATTCTTCTTGTTGCGAATAGTGTAGTATGTCTTGTGGTTGCGCCTGCTGCTACAGATGGTTTTTTCCCCCTTAACTGTCTCATTCGCTTCTTCTACTGGAAGATTTACTTCTCCTGGCTCCGGTTTTTCCCCGTAGCTCAAGGGATCAAAAAAAAGATTTAATCTCCTGATCAGGCGGTAGATTGTTCTTACAGAAGGCCGGTGGTCGTTAATCTCCGCATAAGCGTCCAACAGGTCATCCATGGAGGCTCCACCTGCGGGGGTCTTCTCAATAACGGTGATCAGTATTTTTACAAGGGTTTCCGGCTGAGTACCGGTACGGGGATAGCGAGTCAACTTATATGCCTCCCTTAGCCTTCAAAATAAATGACAAGACATTCTCTTGGTCTTCATCGCCATTAAGTACCACCAATTCCGCCAACACAAGCATCAGCTATGGATCGACTAAATCTCTATTATATTGCATACTACAAAGAGGATAGAAAATCCTTCCATTGATTAAAAAAAGTTGCCATGTTCAGCCTCTGGTCGGGGTTAGTGTCTTAGATCGTGGGCACAATCGTGTATGTTGTTAAAGCCTCTATAGCTTTATTTATGATATATTCCTGCTTTAATATGGTATTATTGACTAATAGTCCTCAGGAGCGCAAGCGAAGGAATAATGCCGAAAAAAACGGATTTCACCTGCATGTGCATGTAATTCCCCGCTACATCGGGGATGTGGCTGACCCCAGAGGCGGCATCAGAAGGCTGACGCTCTCCTAAAACGTGACGTGGGCGTGGTGACAGGGGGCGGGAGCGGTATGGGTTCTTTCGTGTTGGTGCCAGGCACCAGTTGGCGGAATGAGGGGACCTTAATAAAA
>DIQC01000097.1:11492-14594 GCA_002426495.1 Thermacetogenium sp. UBA5472 | reverse complement strand
TTACCCGGTGGGATTCCCACCCACTATGTGTCACGACCTAGCTTGGTCGCTCCCGTCCCTCTGATTGGTCCTTAGCTTTGCTCTCCGGCTTTGATCAATACTTTGTTGCGCAACATGACCAGGCTCAAAGCAAACATCAGCAGGCCTGTGCCAATAAGTAACCATTCTATTTTAATGGAATCGGCTAATGGGCCATAAGCAAGCATTGCCAGCGGCATCAGAGAAGTTGAGATCATAGTCAAGACGCTGAATACTCTGCCCATAAAATCTCCGTCTACCTTCTGTTGTAATAAAACCGTGAAAGGCGTATTAAATATGGGTAAAACAAGCCCGACTAAGCCCATAACAAAGAGGTAAGTCCCAAAAAAGGGGACGATGCCCAGGGCAAATGTACAAGTGCCGATAGCAAGGCTTGCGAATACTATTGTATGAATTTTGTTTTTGAAACCGCCCCAGGACGCCATAATAATACCGCCCAGCATCATGCCTATAGAATAGGTAACTTCAATAGCGGTCAGACGCCAAACATCATCACCAAAACTGCGTGCGACCTGCAGAGGAGTTAAAAAGGCTAAAGGTGCGATTAATATTAGGAATACTGCATCAAAAACAAAAAGCGTCTTAATAAATCCATGATTATTGATATAGGTAAGCCCATCACTCATATCACCAAAATAACTGACCTGTTGCTTTGCTGCCGCTTTGGCATGTACAGGCACATGCAGAAATAAAAGCAGTATGGAGACCGCAATAGCTGCCGTTATCACATCAATAAAAAATATTGATTCGATAGTAGCCATCGTTAACAGAGCTCCGCTCAGCATCGGAGATAAAAGAGTAACCATTGATTGTAAACTGCTGTTTGTTGCATTCACCTTTGTAAGCTTATCCTCAGGAACCATTTGCGGAAGGAATGCTCCTATGGCCGGCATCTGAACCCCTGCCCCAAGTGCACGTACAGCCGATACCACAAACAGCAACCATAGTGAATCATATCCCAAATAAAACAGTATAGCTATAACAAGGGTTGATACAGCTATTAAGGAATCCGCAAAAATAATGAGCATTTTTCGATCATATCGGTCAGCCCATACCCCTGCAAATGGAGAAAGAAAAAAGGTGGGTAGAATACCACATATAATCGATATGGTCATCATTACACCAGATTGGGTTTCTAATGTAATGTACCAGGTAATTGCATACTGAACCAACATCGAGCCAAAGAGAGATATGATCTGGCTGGCCAAAAATAGTACTACATTCTTTTGCCAAACTTTTGGATTCATGTTTTTTCTCCTAATAGCGAACTACCGAGCCCATCACGGGGACGGTTCCGGTGATTGCCATAATTGCCCAGGTGGTGCCTGGCACCATTTATGCAGTTTATGCATGCCATTTATACATATTAGATTTTATCTGCCATATTACTACATTTATTGGACCAATCAGAGGGACGGTTCCGGTGATTGATCTTGGTACAAAATCCATCGAAATTCAGTCACACGGGATTCATCGGCAATCCGTCTAAACCAACCCGACGCATATGGTCTGGCTCCAGGAACGAAAAATGCCCAAATGGCGGGGGTTGCCCAGTCTGGGTACCTGACACTGGCCCACATGGCACATTCGGAGACGTTTCTGTAATTTTGCTTCAGCGCGGCCTCCGCTAGTGAAACTGCCTTACTGAATAGTTTCCATACCAAATTCCCAACCCCGAAATCCTTTCTACGACAGAAAAATAACAAACAGATCATTTGTCCGCAAAGCGGGCTCTGATCTGCGTATTTGCGAGAATAGACGATCGATATAGGTAACCAAAAGGTACCTACTCCATGTCCTGTTTCGTAAAATAAGCACAACAAAAAACCCACTTAGGGGAATAGTATAAAATACTTTTTCATTGTTACTTATCTTAAACGAACAGAGTACATGGGATTCATTGTCCTCCTATTCAAATGACAGGAATATTGTAGCTTAAAAGCACGGTTATTTCAAGGAGAACTAGATCATCAAAACAGACAGGAAATGATACGGACTGGGAAGAATGAGTAAATGGATTGTTTCAATGTTGTGTTTGCCCCCTACATTATAGAAGGAGGAAAGATATGACACAATTCTCGTTAAAAACCATTAAAGTTAATCTAGATGGGTTAAATATCAACTGCTTCACCGCAGGGGAATCAGGCCCACCAATCATTTTACTGCATGGCGGGGGTGTTGATTCAGCCAGCATTTCATGGGGTGAAGTGATCGGGTATTTGGCAGAAGACTTCCGCGTTTTTGCACCTGACCTGCCTGGTTATGGTGATAGTGACAGACCCGATGTGGTCTATTCAATCCCGTTTTATGTCAATTTTTTGGAACATTTGATGAATGCCTTAGAGCTGAAACAGGCAGGATTAGTTGGGCTTTCACTTGGTGGGGGAATCTCCATTGGCTTTACACTTCAACACCCCAGCCGTGTGGACAAACTGGTCTTAGAAGGGTCATGGGGCTTTTATAGCAAACTTCCCTACCATCTTTTGTGTTACTGGTATACACAATCCTCCCTTAATGAATGGTCCTATGCACTGATAGCAAAAAGCCGAAAATTTGTAAAATGGATGCTGCTTTACAGCTTATTCGGCGATCCTAATAATCTTTCAGAAGAGCTCGTAGACCAGGTTCATCAATACCTCAAAGCACCTGATGCGGCAAAAGCATTTGCTTCTTTTCAAAGAAGTGAGATTACGAGAACCGGAGTGCGTACAGATTTGGCAAAAAGATTATCTGAAATCCAAGCACCCACACTGATCGTCCATGGAACTGAGGATCCGGGTGTCCCCATTGTTTATGCAAAAAAGGCTCATCAGTTGATAAAAGGCTCTAAACTTTACCTGATGGAAGGCTGCAAACACTGGGCTCAGAAAGAAAGGCCAGAGGAGTTTTCCCGAGTAGTGAACGCTTTTTTGAAGGGATGAAATCAGAGCCATCACGGGGACGGTTCCGGTGATTGCCATAATTCCCCAGGTGCCCATTGGTGCCTACCACTGGTGCCTGGCACCATTTATGCAGTTTATGCATGCCATTTATACATATTAGATTTTATCCGCCATATTGCTA
>DIQC01000097.1:3077-11321 GCA_002426495.1 Thermacetogenium sp. UBA5472 | reverse complement strand
AGGCAATCAGAGGGACGGTTCCGGTGATTGGTCTTGGTATAAGAAGATGATTGCAGGCTTATCGGAGGTGATGTCCCTATAAAGGCAATTCCGCAGATGAGACTATCTTTATCCCCTCACACCAAAGACACTCAACCGACCAGCCAACCACGGAGACAGTCTCTGCGTCTATCTCATGAACCTATGCCGTGCCGCCAGTTCCCGCTCATTTCATATAATAGAGGACAATTCCTCAGTCCGCCTCCGTCTGGAGTAGTTATAACATGTGGCAAGGGAAACGTCCCCTTGCCACACACCCTTGCCACATCGCATAAACATAAATAAAAATTTGTTGTATTACAAATAATAATCGCGGTAAGAAAATATATTTCGAGGTGAAGTGGATGGATTTTAGACTGCTTTTTTCTCCGATAAGAATTGGAAATATGGAGGTGGGCAATAGGTTTGTTGTCCCACCTATGGGCACCAATTTTGCTAATCCTGATGGAACGGTCAGTGAGGAAATGATCGCTTATTGGGAAGCTAGAGCAAAGGGCGGCTGGGGACTGCTGATCGTAGAAATAGCGGGGGTAGATCCTTTAGGTAAAGCAATACCCCATCAACTCGGGCTGTGGGATGACAAATTTATACCTGGTTACAAAAAATTAGTGGATGCGGTACATCGCTATGGTACAAAAATAGCGGTACAAATTCATCATGCTGGCCGTCAGACATCATCAGATACATTAGGAGGCGAGCAGCCTGTTGCCCCATCACCTGTACCCTGTTTTATTTCCAGGGAAATCCCTCGGGAATTATCGACCGAAGAAGTTTATGAATTAATTGAGAAATTTGGAGATGCTGCAGCTCGTGCTCGTGAAGCAGGATTTGATGCCATAGAAATTCATGGTGCCCATGGTTATTTAGTAGCACAGTTTATGTCACAGCACGCCAACAAAAGAGTAGATGAATTCGGAGGCTCCCTCTATAATAGGATGAAATTCGCTGTTGAGGTAATCAAAGATACACGCGAGAAAGTTGGCGGCTCCTTTCCTATTATTTTTAGAATGAGTGGAGATGAAAGGGTTGTCGATGGGCGAGATATAGAGGAATCAAAGGCAGTTGCCAGTATTGTTGAAGATGTTGGTGTAAATGCCGTGCATGTATCAACCGGTGTTTATGGAAGCATGCCGTATGTAATCCCCCCTGCAGATATACCACCTGGCTTTATTCTGAAAGATGCAGGCGAAATCAAAAAAGCTGTATCAATACCAGTAATTGGGGTAGGCAAAATAAATGATCCTTTTCTGGCCAAACAAGCTATCCGTACCGGTAAAGCAGACCTGCTCGCCTGGGGCAGACAGTCACTTGCAGATCCGAACCTACCCAATAAAATAGCAGGAGGGCGCATCAAGGAAATACAACCCTGTATTGCCTGTAATCAAGGTTGTGTAGGCTACATTTTCAACCCTGATAAGATGAGATGTTCCTGTTTGGTCAATCCTTTTTGTGGTAGAGAATACAAAATGAAAATCGAGCCCGCGACACAACCCAGGAAAATTGTGATTGTAGGTGGAGGGCCAGGGGGCCTTGAAGCTGCCTGGATAGCTGCCTCCCGCGGACATAATGTAGTGCTTTTTGAAAAAGAGCAAAACCCTGGAGGTCAATTCAGGATAGGAGCAATTCCACCTGGTAAACAAGAGCTAGCTAAAGCAATCACTTATTACACATATATGGGCGAAAAATATGGGGTTGACTTTAGGTTTGGAATAGAGGCAAATGCAGACCAAATCTCGGCAGAAAACCCGGACGTTGTAATCGTGGCAACAGGTGCGGAACCGTGCATTCCAGATATCCCCGGAGTGGATAATCCAAAAGTCGTTACCGCTATTGACATAATTACGGGCAAGAAAGATGCAGGCGAAAAAGTTTTGATAATCGGCGGCGGATTGGTTGGATGTGAAACTGCAGACCTGTTGGGTGAGCACGGACACAAAGTAACACTTATAGAAACACTTACAGAAGTCGCAAATGATGTCCAGGAGTCTGTAAAACACTTCCTGATGCTGAGATTGAAAAGGCATGAGGTTCAGATCGCAACAAACACCACTGTAAAAGAAATTATACAGGACGGTGTAAAAATAGAAAAGGATGGTCAAGAAAAACAGCTTACAGGCTTTGACAACATCATTATCGCAGTTGGAGCCAAACCTGTTAACAATTTAAAACAACAACTAGAAGGAAAAGTGCCAGAACTGCATGTAATTGGTGATGCTTCAGAACCCAGAAAAGCAATTGATGCCATTGAAGAAGGCGCCAGCCTGGCGATTAAACTATAGTTACGTAGACAAATGGGGACGCTACATCAATGACATAGGAACGTCCCCTTTTGTCCCCACTGACCACGCCAAAAACGGGAACAGTCCCTCCGTCTGGGCTTTAATCATGTGGCAAGGGAAACGTCCTCTTGCCACGTCACTTGATTCGCTCTAACAATTCCAGGGGCACATAATATTTTGTGTACCTGTTACCCAGTTTGTCTTTATAAGGGCCGGTCTTATCAGGGACGAGTACAGTTGCCCTTTTATTGATATTATTGAGAATACCGTTCATCCTTTCCTCCTTGAATGTAAACGAAACGGAATCCCCTATGTTTAGGACAAATTTCTGCTTTGCTATCTGCTTATATGTCGGTAAGTTATGGTGGCTAGCTGTGTGGCCGAAGAGATTGCTGGCTATCGTCTTAAATCTGTTACCCTTGCAATTTGACTTCTCGAAACAGATGTACTCGATTACATGGCAGAGTTCGTGTTCAAAAACAAGCTGTAGCGCTTGCAGGCTGTTGTTTGTATCGACACCGCAAACCGTCTTTACTCTTTCAATCAGGCCGTAATTGAACAAGAAGTCCACGCCAATTCTAATTTCCAGCACCAGCTCTTGCGGAGCTGATTCAGCTATGTTTTTGGAACAGAGTGTAGAACCGGCGCTCCTTGTCATCCGCCGCGAAAGTGAGAAGTTGAGCTTACCTTTATAATTTCTGTTGAACCAATCCCCGAGAAAAAAGCTGTCATATAAATCAAACAATAGCTCAAGATCGAGAGTTGATATTGACGAAATCGTCCCGCTTTTAATATCTTGCGAATCTTTCATTATGTGTTTGGCTATCTTTTTTCTTCTTTTGACAATATCTTCGGTATTGTGTTTTCGCTTGATCAGATCAATCATTATTGTCTCGACTTTCTAATAATTGTGACAACGATAGGTGTCACCCTGTCACACTTAAAAATTCATCACCAGTACCTCGTCAACATCCCCTCTGCGATCACCCTTAGAGTTAATGGCCCGTTTGGCCTGGATCACTTCAATTCTATAATCCTGATACAGATCCAAAATAAAATCTGTAGCCGAATTCGATAAGAGGAATCTTATTCCTCCTTTATCCAGCTTGTCGCAAACCTGTTTTAGACTGATTTGCTCGTCCCGGTCAAATCCACCCTTGTAATAGCCTGTAAAACTTGATGTTTCCGAAACCGGATCATATGGTGGATCAAGATAGACAAAAGCGCCTTTTCTCGCGTTTTTTAAAGCCTCTTGGAAATCTTGGCAGACGAATCTAATTTTTGCCTTATTGAAATAAGCGCTTACAGCCCGCAAAGTGGTTTCATTCACAATATTCGGATTTTTATAATTGCCAAAGGGGGCGTTGAATTCGCCATTTTTGTTGACCCTGAACAGGCCATTGTAGCATGTTTTATTGAGATAAATAATCCTGGATGCCCTCTGCACCGGGGTTAACTTATTGTACTGCTCCTTGTCCCTGTCCCGTTCCCTTATCCTGTAAAAATATTCTTTCTCATTCTTATACTGTTTGAGGTCATCGATTAATTCTTCGACATTTTTCTTAATAACCACGTAAATATTCATTAATTCTGCATTGATGTCATTTACAACAGCCTTCTTCGGCTGCAGCTCAAATAAAACAGCTCCCCCACCAAGAAAAGGTTCATAATATGTGGAAAAGTTTGTAGGAACATATTTCATTATCTCGTCAATTATTTGACGCTTCCCGCCCACCCATTTTACTACAGGCGCAACTAGCTTGTTTTTTGACACATTGTACCTCTCATTAGACTTGATTAGCCTTCATTTGCCTTCATTAAAATGTAACGACCTCAACATACCGACCATAACAAATCACAGAACCTGAGTTCTGTTAATTAAAATCATTCGACAATACCGCCAGGAATTCCTACCCGATGAAAACAGGTGATTGCTAATGCTGCACTGGTGCTGTCACGCATCCCCTGTTTCATGTGACAAAAGGGCTGTTTTGGGACCAGTTTTGCCTGTTCCTGAGCCACATACATCACCTGCACCCGATGCCAAAGCTGTGGCCGCCTCTTCTGCGCTCGTTCCTACGTCACATCCATCGCCTGCACTTATGCTGTACTTATGGCGAACAAGGATCTCTTTTACCGCCTTCACGGCTAACGAAAGAACCACACCATCATCAACATAACCCCCAGGTAAAATGTCGGAAATAAGGTCAATAGGGCTGACAAAGTAAAGCAAGGCAGCAATAGCTGTAAACTTCGCCTCTTGAGGCACATCCGGATCCCTCATGGCATCCCATAGAAAGTCGATCCCTTCCCAGAGCTTCCCCCCGATTTTGCCAGTGGTCTCTTTTAGCTTTGGAAGCTCCCCTTCTATATGAGCTTGGAGTGTATCAGGATACTGTTTCACTCTCTCCATCAGGCGCTCAAAGATTTGTTTTTTATCAGATGGGATAGTTGAGGCAGCATTCATTTCTTGACGTACTTTCTCAGCAGCCTGTACAAAAACATTCTGAAACTTGAAGTCATCTGTATATACCTTCAGCCTGAGTTCTACCTCACTATTTCTGATAATAATCTCCTTGATCCCTATAAAATCAATATATTTTGTACCAATCAGAGGCACTCTTTTGTCGAACGATTTTTTGGCTTCCGGGTGTTTATCCAGATCAAAAGTAATACTTTCTTCATCCCAAACCAAATATTCGATTCCATTCAATGTTTGGCCTATAAAATCGAGGATCCTTTTAGAAGTCACAATATTCTCACAAATGTAACCAAGGAAGCCTACATAAACCTTATTTGACAGTTCCGGGAACCTATACTCCAGCCGCCCGGGCAGCCTGAATGTAAAAGTGTGCGTGCCTGGCTTGAAGTCAAATGACTCAAGGACAAGGGTCGCTTCAACTATAATATCTGGTAACATCTTATATAGTCTTTTCAATGTAACACAAAAACCTAGGCCGTCATCTGTAAAATAGATCTGCGCATCTTTTAACCGTTGACTTTGCTCAAATAATTCACTGTAGTGCTGTTCAATATATTCATTAACCCTGTCATCGCCGATGACAATTTTTCCCTGGAGCAGTTGTTTTAAAATTCGTATCTCCCCCTTCTAATAACACAGTGGCAATTGACGCCGCTATTTGTTATTTTTTGCCGCATTCCCTGACGCCAGAAATATTATGTGTCTTTTTATAAATATTAGTACATAAATAGTGCCAGGCACTTGATTATTCATTCTTTTCCATACTATTCGCCCCAACTGACTAACCAGTTGTTTAATAATAATTAAAACATTTTCCTGCCATATTCGCAAGATAACTGGCACTGGTGGCAGATGGTGCCAGGCAACGTTATTGTAATTATTGTGAAAATACGTTATAATAGGCAATATAATTCAGCCGAAGACTTAGATAAGGCGCGGGGAAACCATTTTTTGGGGCGAATTTCCATGTGAAACACGATAAACGGTTATTAATAGAGCAGATATTTATAAGTTCTCGCAATCACTGCAACAGATATGAGTAAAAACAGGCTAAAATAAGCATGGAATAGGGTTGACCATTATCCGAGCCCGTCAGCTAACCTCGCAGGCGAGAATGGGATTAGTACCATATTATTAACTATTCCACTACTTAAAACCACGTTTCTTGGCTGTCGCCAAGTCATAAACCTTTGCAATGCACCATTTATTGCACCACTATTTAGAAGCCCTTTGATGGCAGTGAGCTTAAATATCATTGCAGTATCAACTTTATAACTACCACCTTCACATAGTGCCATTTAAAGAGTCCATTCAAAGAGTTATAGAAGCTCTAATAATTCATTTCTACTAGTATTCAGCATTTCTTTCAGATAACTTTATCTTTTTTGTTCATCTAATCGTTCCTATTACTATTATCTTTTTCTATCTTCACAATTTCTCTATTCACTTCTCTATCTATCCGTTATCTATCACTCTCCCCTTCCCCCTGACTTACTAAGAGCTTGAGGCAAATTGGGAGGTTTTTATCTGTTGCTTATCCACAAAAATTTATTTCGTAAACCTGTAATCAAACCGCTTCTGGTTCTTGTACTGCTCATTTTTGGGTTAACAATCGCCGGCTGCGGCGGAAGCGAAGATGTCACTTCAGAAAATGGCACTTCAACAGAACAAAAGGATCAGCTTGTTCTGGCTGATGTTACTTGGGACAGTGTCAATGTGCATAACCGTATCGTAGGCTTTATTCTCGAACATGGTTACGGCTATCCTGAACCACAATATACCTTTGGGGAAACCCTCCCCCTGCTCCAGGGCATGACCATGGGTGATATCGATATCACTATGGAACTGTGGGTAGATAATTATCAGGAACCCTGGGAAGAAGCCTTAGAAGGCGGTTCTGTGATAGAGCTCGGTTCCAATTTCCCAGATGCCCCCCAGGGCTGGTATGTACCTACTTATATGATCGAAGGTGACTCTGACCGCGATATCGAACCAATGGCTCCGGATCTGAAGTCAGTATCTGATCTGACACGCTACTGGGAACTGTTTAAAGACCCGGAAGTCCCCACAAAGGGCCGTTTCCACAACAGCCCTCCGGGTTGGGCAGTTACCGATATAAATGAAGCCAAAATAAAAAGCTACGGCCTTGATGAAACTTTTAACATCTTCAGTACCGGATCAGATACAGCTTTGGCTACATCTATGGTAACTGCCTATAATAAAGGCGAAGCCTGGGTCGGTTATTATTGGGAGCCCACCTGGATAATGGGACAGCTAGACATGACAATGCTGGAAGAGCCCGCCTATGTCGAAGAAATCTATAATGATGCAAATAATCGCGGCTGTGAATACCCACCTGCCAAAGTATTAAAAGGAGTATATAAGGATCTGAAAGACAAGGCACCTGAGGCATTCGAATTAGTCTCCAACTATGAGACAACTCTGGAGCAAAATAACGATTTTCTCTGCTATATGGAAGAAAATAACGCCAAAGATGAGGATGCTGCTATCTATTTCTTAAAGGAATATCCGGACACATGGAAAGCCTGGGTTCCAGAAGATGTGGCCCAAAAGGTAGAACAAGCACTGGAAGAGATGAACTAATATGACAGAGACAAGCTCTAATGCCGACACCCTACTCGAAGTAAAAGGATTATGGAAAGTTTTTGACAATAACAATGGAAATAAACGCAGCAGCCAGGTTGATTACGATTCACAAGATACTGCAGTCATTAATTCCTTACAAGAAAATGGGGCAGTACTGGCGATACGGGACGTTTCCTTCAAAGTCAGGCGAGGCGAAGTATTTGTCATCATGGGGCTATCCGGCAGCGGCAAATCCACCTTAATCCGCTGTATACCCCGTTTAATAGAGCCCACGCAGGGGGAAATCAAGGTTAACGGCCAAGATGTGCTGCAGATGGACGAAAATCAACTGATTGAATTTCGCCGTCACGAAACCGCTATGGTTTTTCAGCATTACGGGCTGCTCCCTCACCGCAATGTTATTGAAAATGTAGCTTTTGGGCTCAAACTGCGCAAAATTTCCCTTGAGGAGAGAACAGAAAGAGCCAGAAATGCCATTAGCCGTGTTGGCCTAGAGGGTTGGGAAGACCACTACCCATCCCAACTCTCAGGAGGGATGCGTCAGAGAGTCGGTATCGCTCGAGCCTTGGTACAGAAAAGCGATCTACTGCTGATGGACGAGCCCTTCAGTGGCCTGGACCCTTTGATTCGGCGGGAAATGCAGGACAGTCTTATCCGTTTACAGGACGAAGAAAAAAAGACGATCGTTTTTGTAACCCATGACCCGAGTGAAGCAGCTCGACTGGGAAGCCGCATGGCTGTCATGCGAGAGGGGGAATTTGTACAGCAAGACACCCCTGAAGAAATAATCAACAACCCTGCTGATGAATATGTAGAGCGCTTTGTCTTTGATGAAAG
>DIQC01000097.1:0-2872 GCA_002426495.1 Thermacetogenium sp. UBA5472 | reverse complement strand
AAAAATCACGCAGTAGTCAGGTGCATAACAAGAACCAGGCCAAAAACAAGGCCGCTGCGGCACTGGCTGTAGCTGAGCGGAGGTGAAGACTGTGTTCCCATGGCAGTTCAACGTAGCACCTCACATCGACAGTTTTATCAAGTGGTTGGTGGTGGCCTGGGGACCCTTCTTCGAGGCTCTATCCCACATGGTGTTGGGGATGCTGCTGCAAATTGAAGGTGTGCTCAAATGGATGCCCTGGTGGGGATGGATTATTATTATCACAATTATTGCATGGCGGCAGACACATAATCTACTCAAAACGCTGCTTCCAGGCCTGCTCATCCTTACCATTGGTTTATTTGGGCTTTGGAATGTAGCAATAGAGACATTGGGTATCATATTTGTAGCGGTACTGATATCGCTGATCATCGGCATACCTATAGGGGTTGCCATGTCCAGCTCCGACCGATTCAATGCTTTTAATACACCCCTTCTGGATGCAATGCAGACAATGCCCAGCCTGGTTTATTTGATTCCGGCACTGATGCTGTTTGGCCTTGGCAAAGTACCTGGTGTAATTGCAACTGTTATCTATGCGCTGCCTCCAGTAGTGCGCCTCACTAATTTGGGGATTCGACAAGTTTCGCAAGAGGTACAGGAAGCAGCCTTGGTTTTTGGTGCTTCACCCTGGCAGATGATGAAAGAAGTGCGTTTCCCTCTAGCCATGCCTACCATTATGGCCGGAATCAACCAGACAACAATGATGGCCCTATCGATGGTTGTCATCGCCAGCATGATTGGAGCAGGAGGACTTGGCGAGGAAGTTCTCAAGGCTACCAACCGTGTCGATACAGGCAAAGGCTTTGAAGCCGGCTGGGCCATCGTAGTGCTGGCCATCGTCATCGACCGCATGTCCCAGGCATCAGCAAAAAAATGGGAGCCGCCGCAGAATTAGGTGAATCAGTGACAATAAGGCAAATGATAAAAGCAGCTTCGGGGAGCCGTAAAGTAAAACCCCCGCCTTGGGAGGGCGGGGGTTTTACGCGGAGACAATTGCGGGTGGATGATACCGCTGGATGGTGCCTAGCACCGATCCGGCCCCGCAACCGCAAGGCTCTGCTGAGGGACGCTGCAACAAGGTACCGTGCATAAATGGTGCCTAGCACCGTTAATGTACGCCTATATTCCTATGTGCTAACATTCTGCTTATAGAAACAGGTTGCAACAAGGTATCCCAAAATTAAAGTAGCAACCTCAACATTTCTCCAGTTTACAAAATATGCCGGCAACTGAAATTGGTGGTACAGATATATAGTTAAATTAAAAATAAAAATTGGAATCCCGGCAAACAGCAGTTTTGCAAAATTAAACTTCCATGGCCCCTCTTTCTTCCGATTATGTGCTATATGTTCTATTCCGAGTGCGGCTCCCAGTATCAAATAAACAGCGTAATGAACTATTATATACCAAAATGGTTCAAAAGTTGCTGCAGCGTGTCACGATAGCCCCCTTAATAGGGCTATTCGTCTGACAATTTATTACCAGGATACCAGTTATGTGATTATATTTTTTAAATCTTAAGAAGGAATTTGATCATTTGATGTCAAAACCTATCTATTAATCTACATCTAGTATAAGGAGGTGACATCTGTGAATATCGTCAAAAAAAGGTTTTTGCCGGTTATTAGTACTGTATTGATATGCGGACTGCTTTTCCCAGGCATCTCAGAAGCAGCTACTCACACGGTGAAAAGCGGGGACACGCTCTGGGGAATAGCCAATCGGTACAGTACTACTGTAGCCAAGCTGCAGCAGCTCAACAACATCAGCGGCTCTCTGATTTACCCGGGACAGGCCTTGCGTGTGGACGGTCAAGTTGCTCAAAAACCAGCCCCAACTACCCCTAAGCCAGCCGAACCTAGTAAGCCAAGTGGCACAACTTACACGGTGAAAAGTGGGGATTCGCTCTGGGCGATAGCCAATCGACACAAAACTACTGTAGCCAAACTTCAGCAGCTCAACAACATCAGCGGCTCTCTGATTTACCCGGGACAAAAATTGCGTGTGGATGGTCAAGCCGCTCAAACGCCAGCACCAACACCAGCGCCAGCCCCATCTAACCCTAAGCCAAGTGAACCAAGCATCACCACTTACACAGTTAAAAGCGGGGACTCGCTCTGGGCAATAGCCAATCGACACAACATTACTGTAGCCAAGCTGCGGCAGCTCAACAACATCAGCGGCTCTCTAATTTACCCGGGACAAAAGCTTAAAGTTAGCGGACAGGCATCGGGAAATCCCAGCCGCGGCAGCAGCAGTTCCATTATCCAAACAGCCAAACGCTACCTAGGGGTTCGATATGATTGGGGAGGCACATCATCATCAGGATTTGACTGCTCAGGTTTGGTCCAGGTTGTGTATTCTGCAAACGGGATCAAGCTTCCACGTGTAGCGGATGACCAGGCAAAAGCCGGAACAAAGATCTGGAGTATGTCCCAACTGCAACCAGGGGATCTTGTATGTTTCTCTGGCAGTGGAAATGGCTATATCAGCCACATTGGGATCTATATCGGCAACAATCAGATAATTCATGCTAGCAGCACTAGCACTGTCAGAAAAGTTGTTGTCGATTCACTGAGCGGCAGCTGGTTCAAGCGGACATTTGCCCACGGCACACGCGTACTATAGCAGTCAGATCAAATTGACATAGATTTTACATATAGCAGGGCCGAGCACCAGCAGAACAATCGGCCAGGCCAGATTACTTGACATAGATCTTACATAGAAGCAGTTAAATATAGAAATAAAAAAGCGTTGCGTTAGAAAAGATTTAATATAGAACAGCAAAAAACGGTCAGGAATATAGACATCCTGGCCGTTTTTCTTTTAT
>DIQC01000094.1:25939-31040 GCA_002426495.1 Thermacetogenium sp. UBA5472 | reverse complement strand
ACATCACACCGCTGCTCTTTCTATAAGAAAGTAGTTATTAATCCTACCACTAACAGACAAACGACCGACAACCAGTCAAATGACTTTCCTATAGAACTGCCTGATCCTCATCGCCCCTGCTGATAATGATCTCACCCTGTTCCTCCAATTTACGGATAACAGAGACAATCCTCTGCTGTGCTTCCTCCACACCCCTGATCCGTACAGGCCCCATGAATTCCAGCTCCTCTTTCAGGTTTTGGGCAGCCCGTTTAGACATATTTTTTTCGATCTTTTCATAGACATTGGAAGCAACACCCTTTAAAGCCAGTGCTAGATCCCGCTGGTCGATCCTGCTTAAAACCAGCTGTACATATCGATCATCCAGCCGCACAATATCTTCAAAGACAAAGAGCTGCTTTTTGATCTGCTCCGCCAGATCTGGATCCTTATCATCCAAAGTCTCCAGAATCATCTTTTCTGTAGAACGATCAACTCGATTCAGAACCTCAACAACTGAGTTGACACCTCCCACATTGGTATAATCTTGGGAAACTAAAGCTGACAGCTTTTTTTCCATGATATGCTCCACTTCCTTGATGATATCCGGGGATGTGCTGTCCATAACAGCCATCCGGTAAGCCACCTCTGTCTGCTTACCAGGAGCAAGCCCCGCAATAATTCCAGCTGCCTGCTCAGGATTTAAGTGTGCCAGAACTAAAGCAATGGTCTGCGGGTGCTCATTCTGAATATATTCGAGCAGCTGCACAGGATCTGTTTTGCGCAAAGAATCAAATGGCCGCACTTGTAATGAAGCTGTGAGGTGATTTATGATCTCTTTAGCTTTTGTTGGGCCCAGGGCTTTCTCCATCAGTGAACGGGCATGCTCAATCCCACCGCTGTTGATATATTTGTCGGCCAGACACATCTCACTAAATTCCTCAGCCACACCCTTGATCATCTCTGGTGTTACTTTCCCAAGATTGGCGATTTCTAAGCATATCTGTTCGAGTTCACGCTCATTTAACTGTTTCATAACTTGAACTGCACTTCTTTCTTCTAAAATGAGCAGCAAGACAGCTGCTTTTTGACTGCTCGTTAGCTGAGTCACATTTCATCACCTCTGATCATTAGAAAGCCAGGCTCTAAGCACTTCCGCTGTTTCCTTGGAATTGTCCTGAGCAAGTTCTCGCAATTTATCCAGCATCTCTTTTTCTTCCCTTTGCTCAGGAGAAGGTGTCATGACCTCCTGCTGTTTTAAATTCAGTAGATCCTGAACTATCATTTCCTGTTCGCTAAGCTTAGTCTCTGTTTTGTTTCTGCGCAGCAGCCAGAACAGTAGAATAGCAGCCGCCAATACCAAGAATATAATAAGAATTATCAACAATTTGTAGCTCCAAAAGCCACCCATTCCCTGCCCTTCTTCTTCCTCTGTAGAATCAAATGGCAGACAGGTAACTGTCACCCTATCCTCACTTTCGAGGCGAACCCCTGCTGCTGAAGAAACCATATCCGCAATCCTCTGCTGTTCTTGGACACCGAACTCATCCCCCAAAAGCACCGACACGGAAATCTGTTCGATCTTTCCAGGCGCTACAAAGCGATGTGTAGTCTCTATATCAATTTCATAATCAGTTGTTTTTTCAGTTCTCTGATCATATATTCCGTCCTCGTTCTCAACCTGCTGGTAATCAGGAATATTCGCTCCCGTGCCCGGCTGCCCCTGGGCTGTATCACCACCTGTTGATGTTTCCTCGACTGTATGGTTTTTTCTGATCTCGTTATCTCCATAATCCTCTTTCTTGATCTCCACCTGATCGAAATCGAAGACAACATTGGAGCAGACAACAGCCTTTCCTGTTCCCACCACACGCTCCAGCATGCTTTGCAGAGAATTGTCCAGCCGTTTTTCATAATCGAACTTCAACTGCATCTGATTAGTGGTGAGCTGTCCACTGATCTGGGTTTTTCCACCGATGCTGTCTGAGAGCACATTCCCATCAGAGTCGACGACAGTCACATTTTCTGCAGTAAGCCCTTCCACGCCACTAGCCACCAATCGGGTGATGCCATGCACCTGGGTGTCCTCCAGATTGCACCCTGGCTTCAAGTCCACAAATACAGAGGATGTTGCTTCCTTTTCATCCTCTACAAATAGGGATTCTTCAGGTATGGCGATATGCACACGCACATCATCAACACCTGCAATCTTACTGATCGTCCTCTCCAGTTCACCCTGCAGAGCCACAGTATACCTTACCTTTTGTGTGCTTTCTGTTTCACCGAAACGCATCGCATCAAATTACTCAAAACCGACAACATTCCCCTTAGGTAAGCCACTATCGGCCAGATCGAGCCTGACCTGGTATTTCTGATCCTCCGGAACGAGGATCGTGCTCCCCTCATCCTTTAACTCAAAAGATATATTATTATCCTTTAAATACTCGGTGATCTCAGCTGCGTCTTGCAGCTCAATATCGCTATAGAGAGGGACAAGATTAGGCTGAGTAACAAACCTGACCAGCAAAATAATAAGCACCAAACAAATAGCCGCTCCACTAACAAATAATATTTTCTGTTTTTGGTCTAATTTACTAAAGAAATTAGAGGCAAAGCCCAGGTATTTCTTGATCCCTGCTTTAACATCATTCGCATTCATAATATCTGCTCTTCAGCTCCCCCCCCCCATCTGCTTATCTTTCCCAAACCAGCGATAGGAACCTGATACATTTCTTCCTAACCCTGATTATTGACCTTGCCAGGCATCTCATTTGCGTTCAAAATTCCCTTGATTCTGATCCCATAATTCTCATCAAGGACCATTACCTCTCCCACAGCAATTACCCTTCCATTTGCCAGCACATCTAAGGACTCACCAGCTGATTTATTCAGTTCGATAAGTGCGCCCGGACTCAAGTTGAGGATCTCTCTGAGAGACTTCATTGTCCTCCCTAACTCCGCTGAAAGCTGGAGGGGAACATCATATAGTAATTCCATTCTTCTTTTCTCACTCTGCTTTACCTCACCTTTTTGCTCAAAAGGAGCAAATCGTACTGAATGAACTGCTATCTTTTCAGTATGATCATCAAGTTCTGGTTCCTGAGCAGTTGTTTGTTCAGGAACCAACCCATTAACCAGCATATCGATCTCTTCCGGTGATAAATGTTGAGCATCTAAGCCCCGCAATGGTATTACTCCTTTCTAAAATAAATAAAAAAATCTCCCGGGGTGATCCGGAAAATTTCGGTTATTTAGGCTATTAAATGGTTTTGCACATTTTTATGGCTTAAAATAAGCATACTGCTACTGGCAATAATGTTAATATTTTATTGATAGTATGTCAAGAAGAGATTGGTGGTTGGTGTAGTTATTCTGTGATAATGTCATGTTGATTTTATTCTGATAAAATGTCACCTATGAGAGAGGTTGGAAGTGGCACAGGGGAATGGTTCTGTGTCAAACAAGACAAAGTGTGACACAACCCCCGTCCCCGCGTCACGTGCCCGCGTCACGGGACAAACCTGTCTGGTTCCGCATAGTTCGCATACATAAATGTTTAAAATACTATCCGACATAGACATAAATATTAAAGATACGACTGATTTGTCCGATAATATAATAGAAGACTCATAATGTAAAATCATGAAATAATCCCGGTCATGGATGTTCGCCTGTGTTTCGGGGTGGAGGAGCGCGCATATGACGACCGTACCTGTGCGGTGGTTATATGCATCGAAGAGCAATCGGTAGTACTGATAGTGGACCGGGTGTCCGAAGTTCTGGATATTCCCAAAGAAGATATTGAGCTGCCACCCAGGGGAGAAAGGGGTGAGAACAACTGTTTTAACCAGGGCTGGGGAAAGTAGGTGGACAGGTTAAATATTATTGAAAGCCAGGCAATTGCTTTTTGATTTGGATCAGGGGGATGAGTGATAAAGAAAAATGGCTTTTACATACTTTTTTCGGGACATGCACACCCTCGAGTTGATTGTTAAGTATGTGGTTCCATATGTTGCCGGCCGCAGCAAGATCCGTGTCTGGGACGCCGGTTGCGCTATGGGCCCTGAGCCTTATTCCCTGGCTATAATGTTTGCTGAGAGCATGGGACAATTTGCTTTCCGTAATTTTCGCATTGAAGCAACAGATTTAGATGTCAGTAACTCTTTTGGCAAGATTATATCTGAGGGAGCATACAAGGAAGAAGAACTCAAGCGGATCCCGCAGGAGTATTTTAATAAATATTTTCGGCCAGATGGGACAATAGGCTACTTTAGGGTCGTCGATAAGATTAGAAACAAGGTTATTTACAAAAGACACGATTTGCTTTCCCTCCAGACCGTGGGGTACGGTTTCAGCCTTATTGTGTGCAAAAACGTGCTGCTGCATTTTCAGGCCGCTGAGCGGGTTGAAGTGATCAGGATGTTTCATGCCGCTCTGGCGCCCGGCGGTTACTTTGCTATGGAGCAGACGCAGAAAATGCCTGAGGAGGTTAGCCATTTATTTGAACAGATGACATCCGGAGGGCACTTGTTTCGAAAAATTGAGGGGCCAAGATGAAGAATCATCCTTTATATAGTTTGCAAGTTGCGTGATTGAAGTATTTTATACCGGCCATGATAGCCTGGTTACACTAAACGCAGGGGAGATGATCAAAAGAAACGTTGGTAAACATAAGAAAGGATAAAAATGGGGGGCAATATTCTAATATTGTATATTGGGATTTCTTTAAGGAGGGGGAAAATTGAAACTGAACATGGGCCAAAAAGTTACGATCGGTTTCTCAATAATGATATTATTTATTTTGATTATGGGTATAAGCACAGTTATCTCCACTAATTACACTACCATCATAGTAGGCCTGATCGCCATCTTGTTTGGTATTGGTTTGTGTTTTATCATCACTAGGTCAATCAATAAAGCCATCAGTACTTTGACAACTGAAAGCAACCGGCTCACAGAGTCAGTAAACGCTGGCAAGTTGGATATCCGTGGCAATATGGAAAAAGTTAACTTTGAATTCCAGGGAATCATCCGGGGGATGAACGGTATCCTGGATGATGTAAGCGGACCGCTGAACATGGCGGCTGAATATATAGAAAGGATCAGCAAGGGCGATACCCCG
>DIQC01000094.1:25572-25730 GCA_002426495.1 Thermacetogenium sp. UBA5472 | reverse complement strand
CCGAAGATCACTGACGACTACAATGGGGACTTCAACGAAATCAAGAATAATCTGAACACCCTTATTGATGAAATAGGTGTTATTGTTGATGAAGTAGGAGTGGTTATTAACGCTGGCCTTGAAGGAAAATTGGACCAGAGGGCTGACGCCGACAAGTT
>DIQC01000094.1:13410-25312 GCA_002426495.1 Thermacetogenium sp. UBA5472 | reverse complement strand
AAGATCACTGACGACTACAATGGAGACTTCAACGAAATCAAGAACAACCTCAATGGCTGCATTGACGCCATAAGCGATTTGTTGCTGGAAGCCCAAAACCTGGTCCTGGCTGTCAGAGAGGGCCGGCTTGATACCCGCGGCGATGTGGCAGCTTTTGCCGGTGACTGGGGCAAGTTGATTGGCGGTATGAACGGCTTGATAGAAGCGATAGCCGAACCAGTGGGTGAAATGAGAACGATTCTCGCCAGGATGGCTGTACTTGATCTAAACGAGAAGATTGATCAAGAATATCTCGGTGTATGGAATGATTTGAAGGATGATATCAACAAAGTTAATGAACTGTTGATGGAGATTGTGAATATATCAGAAAATATCAGCAACGGGAATCTACGCGACTTGGCTATGATAAAGCAAGTTGGTCAAAGAAGTGACAATGATAGATTAACACCTACCTATGTTCAAATGATGGAAGCTATTCAGAACCTGGTAGTTGAGGCAAACGACCTGGCTCAAGCGGCAGTGGAAGGCAGGTTAGACACACGGGCCGATGCCTCTAAGCACGATGGTGATTTCCGCAAGATCATTGAGGGTATGAACGCAACCCTGGACGCGGTAATTAACCCGCTCAAAGAAGCTATAACATGTCTGAAAGAAATGGCCGAGGGAAATCTGGACATCGCTGTCATAGGTGACTACCAGGGAGATCATGCCATGATCAAAGACGCCCTTAACAAGACGCTAGAAAAGATAAATGATATATTGGGGCAAATTACCATTGCCATTGAACAGGTTAATACCGGAGCCTTGCAGGTTTCTGACTCCAGTCAGTCCCTGTCACAGGGTGCGGTAGAGTCAGCCAGCACCATGGAGCAACTCACTTCATCCATGAGTGAAATGAACTCCCAGACCAAGCAAAATGCCGAAAACGCCATGCAGGCCAATCAACTGGCAACTCAGGCTAGGGGTGTGGCGGAGAAAGGCAATGAGCAGATGAATCAGATGGTCAAGGCCATGGATGATATTAATGAATCTTCCACTAACATATCTAAAATTATTAAGGTGATCGATGACATCGCTTTCCAGACCAACATCCTGGCCTTAAACGCCGCGGTAGAAGCGGCCCGTGCCGGTAAGCACGGTAAAGGCTTTACCGTTGTAGCTGAAGAAGTGAGAAATCTTGCACAGCGCAGCGCCGATGCGGCTAAAGAAACTGCCGAGATGATTGAGGGCTCGATCAAAAAGACTGAAGCGGGAGCTGAAATTGCTGATGAAACTTCCAATGCGCTGAAGGAAATCGTGCTGGGCACAGCCAAGGTTACCGACCTGATCGGTGAGATAGCAGCCGCTTCCAAAGAGCAGTCTATGGGTATCGAGCAAATCAACGAAGGCTTAAATCAGGTAGACTTGGTTACCCAGCAGACATCAGCCGGCTCGGTAGAACTAGCCGCCGCCAGTGAAGAGATGTCCAGTCAGTCAGCGATGGTCAATGAAATGCTGGGTAAGTTCAAACTTAAAAAGCAGAGCCAACTAGATGAACGTCATGGTCTGACTTCCTATATGGCTAATGCGGTGCCCCAGCGCACTGTTCACAAACGAACCCGGATCGGTGAGAATAAACCATATACTGCGGGCGTCCAGGAGGTGGCAGCAACAAAGGAACCCAGACTAAGTCCTGAAGACATTAAGTCTCTGAACGATACGGAATTCGGTAATTTTTAATCAGGAAAGGAAACGTCTCCCTTGCGAAGGACTTATTCGGGGGACACAGGGAGACGGTTCTCCTGTGTCAATGAAATACCCCCATTACTGATGATCTAGAATAAATAGCAAAACGGCTGGGGATCCAAATGTGGATCTGCCCGGCCGTTTTGTTTATCGCAAAGGGTACCGGCTTGACACAAGGGGACGGCTCCTGTTGCATTCCCAGATTCCGTTACCATTTACTGTCTTTTGCGGTGAACAGCAGCCCTGAACCTTGCATAGAATGATGTAACATGATCCATATATTAACAAGACGGGACTGCTGAAAGGAAGTGATATTAATGTCAAAAGAAAAAGAATACGAATCTCAGGGAGCTCCCTCTTATGATTTCCACGCCCATGTACACGCTCATAATGGAAAAACCACCTGCAATCTAGAACACGCTCATCTACATCCAGAAGTTACCGGCAGACCGCTGCCTGTAGATGGCAGCCATATACATGACATGCGTGGGGTAACCACCTTTGACCGTGGTCATACCCATGCCTACTTTGCCATGACAGGCCCTGCTATCTCCCTACCCAAAGGATACCATACACATTATGTATGTTTCGAGACAAATGAAGTCAATGGACACAGACATCGGGTAATGGGGTTTGTTGAGCCATCTACGCACTGATTACTGCGATATCTAATAAAGAGAGTGGAATTTGAGGTTATTCCTCGGCTGGAGTGGTTCTGGTCGTATAAAACTAGATAAAGCCGCAGATTGCTGCGGCTTTTTTATTGACCTATCACCAGGAAAAGATGATAGCGCGGGTTTCAAATCACGGTGAAGAATCTCCGGATGTTTGCCTCTTGGCCAATACAGCTATGGAGCCTCCGGCAAGAATCAGCACACCTCCTAAAAACTGCATCCCGGTCAGATGCTGGGAGAAGAGCAATGCCGATAAGGATACTGTTGTTACAGGTTCAACATTAGATAGGATCGTAGCAGTAGTGGCACCAACAGCAGTAATCCCAGCAAAAAAGGTAAAAAGGGCAATATTCGAAGTGACGATCCCACACCCTGCTGCTGCCAGCCAACCGTTAACAGTCGTTGGGATCCCCAATCCACCAAAAATGAAAGTAAGCGGAAGCAACGCAGTGAGAGTGAACAAAGAAACGAATGAGGTCATCACCACTGTATCGACATCTTCTATTACCCTGTTACCCAGCATAACAAACCCAGTATAACAGACAGCAGCAGCCAATGATAATGCAACACCGAGCATATTCACCTTACCAAGAGAGGTGCCGAGCACCAACAACAGTCCCCCAAAAGAGACTAAAACCGCTACAGCTGTTCCGCGGGAGAGCTCATCTCCACCGAAATAGGACAAAACTGCCACCAGTATAGGGTGTATAAAAAACAGGAGTGTAGTCAGACCCGCAGAAATATACTTCACTGCCGAAACAAAAAAGATCGACTGCAGAAGGTTAAACACACCCCCTATAATAAACAGCCAGAAAACCTGGTTCCAATTCAACCGGATCCTTATTCTCCTCACGAGCAGGTAGAGAAAAAAAATTATGGTGGCTACCAGGTAGCGGTAAAACAAAAAGTCAAGGGTTTTGAGCCCTTCTTGGTAAGCATAAAGAGTGAAAATAGGTATAAAGCCGTAACAGACTGCAGATATAACAACAAGCAGTATTCCTTTTTGGTAGTGCATTGATTACTCCTATTTCTAATATCGACTATGAGAGGTGCGAGATATTGCGCACAGCCCGGGTCGCGCGGAGGGACGGTTCCACTGATCGGTCTTGTCGCGCAGCGGAACCGTCACGGTGGTCGCCCCACCGGATGCTGCCCCCGATCAGACGCTTGTTATGCGTCAGCTGCGTCTTTGATTGCTGCGACAATTTTAGAGTATCCGGCACAGCGGCATAGGTTTCCTGCAATAGCCGTACGTATCTCTTCATCTGTGGGATGAGGATTTTTCATCAATAATGCCTTGGCTGACATGAGCATACCTGGTGTACAGAAACCACATTCTACGGCGGAATGCTCCATGAATTTCTGCTGCAGCAGATCCAGTTCCCGGTCATCAGCCAGCCCTTCCACAGTTATGATCTCTTTTCCACAGATCTGCGGTGCCAGCACCAAGCAGGAATTAACGGCCTTTCCCTCCATGATCACGGTACATGAGCCACATTCCCCTTCACCGCAGCCTTCCTTCGTTCCTGTCAGCCTCAGCTCCTCCCGCAGCAGATCAAGCAGCCTCATCGTAGGGCAGACATCCATTTTATATTGTTTCGCGTTTACTTTAAATTCGATCAGCATTTTTCCACCCTCTTTTATTTGTTTAAAGCTACCAAAATCTTTTCCGGCGTTAGAGGCATATCGGTAAGAAATGTCCCCAAGGCATCATTGACAGCGTTAATAACTGCAGCAGCAGTAGGTACATTCGATATTTCTCCAACGCTTTTTGCTCCAAAGGGGCCATCATCACCCTCATGCTCGATGAGCAACACCTTGGCATCAGGCATATCCTTGGCAGTGAGCATATGATAGTTCGTAAAGCTGTTGTTCAGCGGCTGTCCCTGTGCATTGTACTTTACTTCTTCGCTTAAGGCATAACCGATCCCCATCTGAGCTGCTCCCTGGAACTGGCCTTCGATCATTCCTCTATTGATAGCCCGTCCCACATCACAAACAGCCAGAAAATCGGTGACACTAGTCAAACCAGTGATTGTATCTACAAGCACTTCTGCAAATTGCACAGAATATGACCCCGGGTTGGATGTTGAGTGATGGGTGTAAGCAGCACTCAGACTTGTATAGTTCTCCTGAATGGACTTTTCGGCAATTTCTTTATAGGAAAGAGTTCTCTGTTCAGCCTCTCCGCTAGTCACCACATGGCCATTTTCCACCCTCAAATATTCCTTCGGCTTATTCATTATAACAGCAGCATTATCCAGAATCTGACTCTTTAGCATCTCGGCAGTTTTCTTGGCACAAGCACCGACAACATAGGTAACTCTGCTACCATAGACACCAGGATCATAGCCGGTGAGTTCTGTATCAGCTTCAGTCACAGTTATCAGATCTGGGTCAACATCCAGCACTTCTGCCACAATGATCTTCATAACAGTACCTATACCACAGCCCACATCATGGATAGATGCATTAAGGTTTAAACTGCCATCTTCATTCATCTTGAGAAGCATGGTGGTGCAGTCCACAAAACCACCATACATCCCGTTTTTGTGGGCACCACAAGCAACACCGATACCCCGGCGATACCGTCCCTGCTCCTGTTGGCTGTTATACCTTTCCTTCCAGTGAAAAGCTTCTACCCCTTTTTCCAGACACTCGATGACTCGAGCATCACCTAGTGAAATGTTGGTCACTGGATCCATGTCATAGGGATGAACCAAATTCTTCAGCCTAAATTCCACCGGATCCATCTCCAGCTTTTTGGCCACCTGATCCATATGCACTTCAACAGCTGTAATGATCTCCGGTGCCCCCCATCCTCTGAAACCACCGGCTCTGGCTGTATTTGTATATACTGCACGCCCAGTATGTTTATAGTGAGGGATTCTATATAATCTACATACCTTTTGAGACAAGGTTGTGGCATAATCTGGTGTGGCACCAGAATATGCTCCGGAATTCAGGGTGCTGTCAGCAATCAATTCCTGCAGCTTCCCGCTTTTCGTCACCGTGGTTTTAATTCTGCTTTTAACTGCCGGTCTGACCTTGGTATGTATAATACACTCTTCCCGATCCAAGATGAGTTTGACCGGGCGTTTAGTTTCCATAGCCATAAAAGAGGTCACTGCCTCGAAAAGAAACTCCTGCTTACCCCCAAATGACCCCCCCATAGGGACTTTAATCACTCTCACATCACTGTAGTTCATGTCAAAAAACTCTGCCATCACAGTTCTCGCACCATATACACTCTGAGTAGGTGTCCACACCGTGAGTTTCCCTGCGGTGTCGCAGTATGCCAAGCAGCCATGGGGCTCAATAGCCCCATGATGGGCTCTCTGGGTCTGAGTTTCGCTTTCCATAGTAATGCAATCTTCAGCTGCAGGTGAAAGCTCCCCCACATCTACGGCATATTCATGAGCAAGATTGCCCCAAGGCTGAATCTTCACTTCCTCGTTTTTCAATGCCTCTTCTGGTGTTAATAAAGCAGGAAGTTCTTCATAATCTATATCGATCAAGGAAACCGCTTCTCTGGCTGCGACTAGACTAGTTGCAACTACCGCTGCAACCCGGTCTCCTACATATCTCACCCTATTAGCAAAGAGGGGTTCATCTGCAAAACACATCTTCTGACCCGGAATGATTCTATAACTGCTGAACATTTTATCAGGCGCATTGAGATGCGAAAATATTTTAATAACTCCGGGAACCTTTTCAGCCTTGCTCGTATCAATATTTTTAACAATGCCGTGAGGAATGGAGCTTAACAGTAGCTTGGCATGCAGCATATTGGGTAGTTGCATATCACAGCCGTAAGCAAGGTCACCTGTGACTTTTCGAACAGCATCATCACAAGGAAAAGTATTACCAACATATTTGAATTCTTTGCTCATGCTTTCTCCTCCTCATCAATCAATAGTAATACTAAAACAAAATAGCAAACATCATCTAGCCGGTTCGTAAGGTGCCAGCGAAAATGCTCCTGCTGCCCCGACCCAGTTCCATCTCATTCAAATTGACACAAGAGAACCGTGCCCTGTGTCAGTCAGATGCAGCAGGAACCGCTCCCAGTACATCTTCTCCAGTGAATTCATCCCCAACCAATCCTACAATTCTATACCCTCCACTTTGGGGGTCATGGATATAGTTTTTGATCAAACGAAAGTTTTCAATCTCACCAGTACTGCGGACATGAATACGCGGACCTGTACACTTCATTTTCATATCACCAAATTTAATTCTCCAGTTCCCTTCCGGAACTATAGTCAAATCTTTGGCGATGATTTCTTTAACAAGCTCTTCCACAAGTGAGAGATCCGCATGGGGCTGTTTCGGAGGCGGGTAGCAGAGCATGAAACCCCGGCGTATATCGTCATGATCGCCAGCCAGGGGTACCCCCATCCTTTCCAGCACTTTTTGGGTGATATCTTCCGCCGAGTGTGCCATTTTGCGATAAGCAAGTGACTTGTAGACAATAGATTTGATCTGTTCTGGCAAGGGGCCGAATATCCCGGGCCTGGCTATGATCACCTCTTCACCGATGCCTACCAGCACATGGGCATTCATCTTCAGCTGCGGATAAAGGAGCTCAAAGTGCTCCACTACAACACGGCAGCCTTCCTGCATGGCCTTGCGCACAGCATCAGCTAGTACAGGGAGTTGTGCAAATGCCAGTTCAAACCGCATATCAATATGGTATGTATGATGTTCAAAATTATCATTTTCGGCTTGATAAAGAAGAGGGAGTGGGCGCACATTGATCCCCTTATCATCATTGGAGAGCTCAAGTCCTGGAAACATACCCTGAATGAGCAGGGATTTTCCCGCCCCGGCATCTCCGATGACACCGATCAGCAGATCCTCAGCTGACATATAGCGCTGGGTGATATCAGCCCCCAGCTCATGGATCCTTCTCCTGCCCCGTGGGGCAAAGTATACGGCATGCATCAAAAACTCATGAATCTGAGTGTTCATCTCCATCCCCCAACTTTACTTCAAGATCAAGCAAAGGAGCATGCTGCTGTGCCCCGTAAATATCATTTTCTCCCAGATCGCCGCAAGGCATTTTTCTCTTCATCGTCGCCTTAAAAGCACAGGCGGGATCAAAATAAATAGCGGTTAAAATATCAGACTCTGGCACATTGTACAACTCAGCGATGAGAGCAGCATTTAAAATGTTGTTATTCTTGGCCAGTTGATAGGTCTCCCGGTCTTTGAAAATCACATCGATGGTCAGCTCAAAGGGACCCGCATTCTTGGTTCTGATCACTGAAGCCAATTCTACCAATTTCATGAGCCCACCTCCTCAAAGATCACAGGGAATATTTCATTAGGACTGGCTAATGATAAAAGGTGATGTACGGAAAAGACATATGCTTCCCCCACCTTGAAGTCTGAAGGTGAGTAAGGAAAGGCGAGGTTCCCTGCAGTGGCAAGCCTTCCCGGGAATCCGTAATGAAGCATTGTGGAGCGGGCAAAACCTAAAACAGCCTCTGCCAGTTCCTGTGTTTTGGCAACAGCTTCGATAACTATTCCCACCTCATGTCCCGCATTGGGATGGGGTTCCTGCTCTCCCAGGACACCGTTCTTTCCATAAATATGGAACATCAGCTTGAACTTGCCTTTCTCCCATTGGAAGTTGCCGATAGTGCGTTCCTCTACACCGGCAATTATCTCATCCAGGTGCTCAATAAAGCGAGGATCCCGTGCCCCTGCAATGGTGATCACACGAAAGCCTATTTTTTTTGCCCCCTCAACCTTAACAGTATAGGGTTGCTCACGGAAGGAACTTCCCTTGACAGCCACTCGGCGATCTGTAACCTGTTCAAACTCTGTTTTATAAAGGTCCAGTTCCCCTCCCGGTCCTGGGAGCAAATAAGGATCACTCTTCTCATAAAGGGTGTGTGCCGCTACTGATTCCACAGTAGCCCGCCGCTCCGTATTAGCCGGCTCAACCATAAAGCAGTCTTCCTCCAGGAAACCCATCATGCAGTCACTTCCACTGCCTGGAAGTGCGGCTATGGCCGCGCATTCTAGAATTTTCCCCAGATGCAAAGCAAGCCCTTTATTATAACCTTTCCATACGGGAAAAGCAGCAAAAACCGCCGGGTCATAAGAACGCCCAGCCAGGATAACATCTGCTCCCCCATCAAGGGCTTTGAGAAATGGCTCAATCCCCATCTGTGCCGCCAAATATGTGCTCTCAGAGATATCGGCTTCACTCAGGTCAGGCACCGGTCCTAAGGACTTGACGCGCCCATCCCACATAGCGTCTTTCAGGTAGGAGTGCTGCACATCGGCGGAGATTACAGCCAGGCGAAAGGATATCCCCTCTTCTTTCGCTACCTCCATTATTATATCATGGCACCACTCCAGGTGCGGTTTTGCCCCTGAACCCCCAGCTGAGCCGATCACTAATGGCACTCTAAGTGTTCGAGCTGCCCGCAAAAGATAGGTCAGATCTCTTTTAACAGCTACCCGGGATACAAAGCATTTGCCAGAACCCAGATAATAGGGGCCAGGGTCAGATGAACCGGCATCGACAGCTATCACATCTGGCCCAAAAGAAATGCCTCGTTCAAAGGAACTATCCGGGAAACCATACCCTAAAATGGCTGTTGGTGAAAGTAATGTCAACTGTTTCATTTAATATCACTCCTAACCGTGACGCGGAAACGATCCTTTTGTCACGTTTTTAGATCATCGGAATCTGGTCGGCACCACTGATTGGTTTTTTCCCACTTCCAACCTCCCTGAAAAGCGGAAGTCGGAGGCCAGAAGTCTGAAACATCCAAAACCATTTATGACACAGGAGAACCGTCCCCCTGTGTCACACATTTCATTCAGATGCAGCAGGAACCGTCCCCAGTGCACCGGTGCATTTCTTATAATTCAGTATGCGCAGTGCCCTCTGCATTTCGTTGAACACGATCATCATGCCTTCATCAACACCCATACCAGGTTTGGCTAGCATTTGATCGGGACGGGTAGCTAGGGCTGTATGCACACACACCCGTGCTGAGCGATCTGTTTCATTACAGGTTCCCCCCTGATAGGCGCCTACCCCATTACTTTTAGCATACAGAATCGCCTCGACAGTGTTGTTGATGCCCCCCAGGTCTGGTGTCTTTACTTGGATCATATCACCCGCACGGGCATCCACAAAATCCCTTACGTCCTCCAGGGTATTGCACCATTCATCAGCAACGATCTCTACCTTTACCCCCTTCACAACCAAGAGGAGCATCAGCTTTTGCAGGGCTTCCATCTGCCCTTCCTTTGACCCCATATCTATGGGTCCCTCGATGCGCAGCTGCAATGGCGAAGCCTGTGTCTCCAGGCGAGCCAAATAATCGGCTATCTTTTCCAGGTTGTTATCAAAGAGAATCCCCAGAGTTCCGTAAACATCTATGTGTAGAATAGGGCGGTAATCCTCGCCACCCAGCTCCTTAACACGCTTCTTCAGCCATGACACATACTCACACAGTTTCTCTCCGTTAGAACCAATTTTCGTTTCCGCATTATTAAACAATCCATGGGGGAGCACATCAGCCCGCTTGAGGATAGCCTGATCTGCGTGTCCATAGCGATCATCCCCAGTCTGGGCAAAAATAGGAACAGGCTCCGCAATCAATTTGGTGTGATACTCTTCAGCCAGAACTTCGCACATCAGTTTCTTCTCTTTAATAGCAACCGCATGCAGCAAAGCCTGTGTCAGGCCATATCGAAGAGCTGTATGCAGCTTTTTGCCATCTGGTCCTGAAAGCAGGTCAACTTCCTCAGCCATTTCCCTGAATGAGGAAACCTCTTTGCCCTCTAACCTTTCCGCAAGAAAACCCTCTACCAGTGGCTTGAACTTCTCAGCCAAGAATAAAGGATCCCGCCCGCAGGCTCCTGAATACTGAACTGCCGCGCAGTCCCCATACGCCACCTGTCCATCTGTGAGCAATAACATGATACTCAATGATTCCCCGCTCTGGCGCACCTGTGTGAAACCGGGGGTCACAGGTTGGCCATTGTATGCCATCCCATCATCTCTGGCTCCTTGTTTGATGGCCAGCTGATCATCAAAATAAAACCCAGTTAAACCCTTTGCCGCCAATACCTTCTCAATGCGCATTAGCCCTTCACCTCGGTTTCCCAACTAGTCTGCCCTTACTGATGGCATAGATGTCATCGATAACCATCCTAAACCCTGCTTCTCTCTTCTCGTTGTGTGCTCGATCTTCGATCTTCTGCCTATGGTAATCCTTGACCTCTGACGAAAAAGGAATATCTCCTGTGTTCAAAAACCTAATCGCTCCATACTGATCCCGAACAGGCATGATCGCTCCTCTTGTACAACGAGAGGGAGCAAAGGGAACATCCAGCACACCTGCCGCAAATGCTCGCACAACACCTACCACCAGATCACCCTCTCCCAGTTCAAACACCTTATCAATAATTTCATTTACCTCACGCACAATCACGTCTTCTTCTTCATTGACCAGAGATGTTCTTGCCAGTTCCTGCTCACCCAGCATGCGCATCACCTGGCGAGTACAGAGCAGTCCCGCAATGTTGGCCTCGGCCGTAGGTATCCCCAGTGCTTCATGAGGAGTTTTGACGATGACCTTGTTCACTCCCGCTAAAGCAGCGGTAGCAGCACCCCAGGCGATTACTCCCAGGGCACGGGACTCTTCCTGGGGGAAGCCCCCCATCCATTGATGAAAAACAGTGGTCAGCTGAACATCACCAAAACCATAGCGGTCCAAATAATCTCTTCCCAAACGAGCCAGTGTGCGCAGGGCGGCAGTATCCTGGTACAGATTTCCCCCCTGGCCATAACCGATAGCAATGCTTTTCACACCCTGAGCAGCAGCTAGCAGGGCTTCAATGATGCCGATAGCGTGAGATATACAAGGTGGCACCAGTGTGCCGGTAAGAGGGCCAAACATCTCACGGTTGATGATAATTCCCTCATCGGCGTAAAAACCGCACAGCCTGTCCACATACTGCCAGTTAGCAAGAGATTGCTCCAGTGATACATCCTTGGCATAAGGAATATTGTAGGAAATGCCTCCCCCTTCAAAATCGGTAAACCCTGCCGCCAGGGTGATCTCCGCCAGCAGCCTTGCATCAGGTGTGCCATGCCTGACCTGGACAGGAGAATCCAAGGCATTGATGATCTTACGGCAGCCTGCCACCCCATAATTAACAGCAGGGAGCCCATTCAAAAGAGACCTCCCTGCTGCTTTTGACTCTTCAATTCCCCTAGCCGACTCATTATAGCGATTTTGGCGTGTATATGAATCGATGGTTGTGGGTAAAAAATCTGCTTCACCCTCTGATTCAAGCTTGGATAAAAGTTCTATATGTTGGGAAAGCAAAGCCACACCAGCACGGGGCTGAAGATAGATCAGCTTTTTCTCCTGCCCTGCCCGCAGTTTACAGTACGCTTTCTTGCTCTCTGGTAAATTTTTATGAAACGAAAAAGCGTCTTCAATGTCTACCTCCTGTCCGGT
>DIQC01000094.1:7423-13285 GCA_002426495.1 Thermacetogenium sp. UBA5472 | reverse complement strand
CTACCTCCTGTCCGGTAGGCCAGGAGGCCAAAACAGATTCTCTCTCTTTCTCAAAGTAAGACTTATTCCACCTACGATTCTCCAGTTCCAACAGTCATTACCTCCCTAAAGGCATTAGTGTCTCCTGGATAAGCACCTCAGCCACTTCAGGATAACCCTCTGCTAACAGTCCTATTGCAAAGAGCAAATATTCATGATCAAGGATGAGTTGAGGCTGACGAGGGGTAAGTGAAAGGGGGTCGCCAAGCCTCAACCCATCTATCAATAAAGATTCTGGATCAGCTGCATATACTAGGGCACCACCTGTGGCAACTAAGCTATCTATTTTTGTCAGATCCTTGCCACGTTGGATCCAGAATCTACCTTCAGCTGAATATGCTTCAGTCAGAGTCCCTGCATGGCGCCGCAGAGCCTCTCTTACACAACTACTAGCTAACATTTGGTCAAATTGTTTTTCTCGTTGGTCCAAGGCCAACGCCCCTCTGTCACTGGTCACCCTGCTGACAAAGGCACGCAGTTCATCAATATCCACCGCAAAGGGCATGTCTGCCAACAGATCCTCTTCAGCTACTACTTCCAGCAGAGAGTTCAAGCTGACCCGCATCCCCAGATCCCCTTCCACTGTCCGCTTGCAAAAAGGCTCCGGAAGCCCTTTCAAAAGACAGCCGCTCCTTTTTGGCCGGCCATCAGAGAAAGAATGAACATCAGTTGTTGCCCCACCCACATCGACAATTACAATTTCCTTTTGGCTTGTTTTTTGGAGAAACTCACCTGCCTTCATAACTGCAAGAGGCGTAGGCATCGCCAAACCAACCTGTTCTTGTATCTTTTCTAAACCCTTCGCTTTGGTGATCTCCTCTAAATACAACTCCCTGATCGCCTGACGAGCAGGTTCCACAGAAAGCACATTGATGTCTGGCATCACATTACCGGTAACCACCACACGGGATACCCTATTTTCTAACAGGGCTTTCACTTGTGGTGCAACCACTTTATTTCCAGCAACTACTACCGGAACTGTCAGCCCTGATGCGGCGATCAAAGCGGCATTTTCTAAAATTACTTTACTGTTTCCCCCATCAATGCCACCTGCCAACAGCAGCAAATCTGGATCTATATCTTTTATCTCTTCCAATTCGTCAGCGGTAAGTGTATAAGCATAGGCTGCCAGAACCCTTGCCCCTGCCCCTAATGCCGCCTCCCGGGCAGCCTGCACAGTCAATTCCGGCACCAGACCCACCGCTACGATCTTCAACCCCCCGGCTGCAGAACTGCAGGCCTTCTTTAGGGTTATCCCTTTTCGCTCTTCGCTAGAAAAACCCTCTAAGGCTGCAGTCAATCCATCCATGAGATCGGTGTCCACTGTTGTAGGAGCCCAGCGTGTCCCGATCAACCCTGGCGGATCTAGATTCACCAGGGTTACTTTGGTATAGGTACTGCCAAAGTCGATCAGCAATGCCTTCATAGATTAAGATCCCTCTTCAAATCAGCAATACCATCCTCTGGCAGAGTGCCCGGAGGATAGACCCGATCAAAACCCATCTTTGCGTAGAGTTCCTCCACCTCTTTAAAGGTGCGTTTCCCCACAACCAGATTGCCGCCCACATAGAGCAGTATATCCTCAAGGCCGGCTTCAAGGCATTTTTCCCGCAACCCGCGGCAGTCCATCTCACCATGGCCATAAAGAGAGGATACCATTATAGCAGCAGCATCACTCTCTATGGCGGCATGAATAAACTCCTCCTGGGAGACCATGACTCCTAGATTGATCACCTGAAAACCAGCCTCTTGAAAACTCATTTCCAAGATCTTATTGCCAACAGCATGAACATCAGAACCGATTACACCAAGGACTATCTTATTGTTCTCAGGCACCAGCCTGGCCCCCTTTGAACTATGTTTAACACTAGACTACTTATGTACGATAGACCAATCACGAGAACCGTCCCCGTGATGGCCGGTAATTAAACCACCAGTTCTTTGCACAGGTCGATGGCAAGAGCTGCGTCAGCACCAAAACCATCGGCACCGATCTCATTTGCATATTCCTTGGTCACAGGTGCTCCACCGATGATCACTTTCACATCATTTCGCAGGCCGCCCTCTTGCAGAGCTGCGATTACATCTTTCATGGCCGGCATTGTTGTTGTCAACAAGGCAGACATCCCTACGATCTGTGGATTATGTTCCTTAACAGCGGCAATAAATCCATCTGTTTCCACATCTACACCCAGATCTACCACATCAAAACCACTGCTCTCCAACATCATGGCGACTAAATTCTTACCGATATCATGCAGGTCACCTGCTACTGTTCCTATAACAACCTTACCTGCTGTCGTAATTTCAATTCCCGATACTTTCTCTTTTGCTAATTCCACCCCAGCCTTCATCGCCTGAGCAGACATCATCATCTCCGGAACATACATCTCGCCTTCTTTGAAGCGCTCCCCAACCACATTGATCCCATTTACTAAGCCATCGTCAATGATCTTCATAGGATCTTCACCTGCATCAAGCAGCTGCTGGGTTGTGCTCTTTACCTTATCCACATCACCACTGATCACAAAAGATACGAGTTCTTGCACATTTGCCACGGAAATCCCTCCATCTATTTATAAAATATTTTAGAATGCTCTCTTGCTTTTAATTCAGCCTTATTCTCCTAATCTACAAGCTTTTCCTGCGCTCTGCTCAACACAGCATCGATCTTTTCTTCAACTTCTGCACCAAGAGGCGCTGGTTCGTATTCATCCATAATTTGACGCAGCTTCTCCTGAATGCGAGTGCCCATCTGTTCAGATCCGGCAGCTTCCCAACTGTTGAAATTACTGAAATCGGACAGACTTGGCTGCCATTTCTCGCGGAAGTGCTGCGATGTGTGTGGATCCCCCAGGTAACTTCCCCCTGGACCTACCCGTTTCACCGCGTCCACAGCCAGATACTCAGGAGTGGTGTTGATGCCTTTCAACAGGAACCTGGCTCGGGAAATCACTTCATCCATCAAAACCAATAAATTCAATGAACCGGTGCGCCCTGATTCTATATAAAAGGTATCATGCATCAGATTGCATCCTTGCAAAGCACCCATTAAAGTGAACATGGTTGCCTCAACCACTGCCTGCTCATCGAAAGACTTGGAGCTGCTGCAGCCGGCATATCCCCAGGTGGGCAGCGAATAGAAGCGCCCCATATCGCAAACTGCTCCCTGCAAAAGCAGCACCTCAGGCATGGCATAGATTGCACCCATTGTACGCATATCCAATGGGGACCCGCCATAGCCGTATAGGAACGGTGCCCCTGGATTCCTCAACTGATGTACAACCAGTCCGCAAAGGGCCTCCGCATTAGCCTGGGCAACAGTACCTGCCACTGTCACAGGGGTAGATGCTCCCTCCACAGCACCACAGGCAAAGTTGACCGGAATCTTATTATCCGCAGCAAACAGCAATTTGTCCACTGATTCAAAGGGCAGCTGCAGTGGAGATGTAGGTTCTAAATAGAGTACAAAGTGCGGCCTGTTTCTCAATATTTCTTTACCACCCACAGCTGCTGCGGCCATTTCAAAAATATCTTCTACAGTTGAAGCATCCTCAGCGATAACCACCTGAGGCTTCACACTGTTCTTAATCATCAGGGCATACTGAGTGCGGTTGATCATTCTTTTATCCACATCAGATAATAGCCCCATGGACATGACAAAATCCAACTGGGGAAGCGCGTCGACAACCCGGATAGCTGATACGACATCAGCTGTAGTCCACGGCCTTCTCTCACCTGTAAAGGGGTCTAAATAGACCAAGGTGTCAGAGCCTGCCCCAAAATGAACATTGGACTTCTCCAGCCAGATGGCTGGATCTCCCAGCCTATTATATAAAGTAATTCTTGAGGGGGCGGTTTGGAGTGCCCGTTTTACTAGTGCTTCTGGAATATGGGTTCGATTGTTTGCATCAACATGGGCACCCCATTTCTTTAGTAGTTCAGCTGCTTCTTCATGGTGTACTATGACTCCTACTTCTTCTAAAATGCGACAACTAGCGCTGTGAATATCGTGTACTTGGTCTCTTGTTAAAGTTTGGTATGCGATTCCTTCTCCATGACTGCTTGCGTAGTTCATTTATTTGCACGCCCCCTTAAGCTTTGCTTTCACTTTCACGACGGCCGATAACCGCCTTCATCTCATCTTGAGCCCCTGCTGGCAGTGCTGCCGCCTGGTAGTTAGCGAGAACTTCCTTTACTTTCTTTAACGCTCTATCCATAGGGGACTCTTTATCTTTGGCTAACCACTGCTCCCACCGATACCTGGTGAAGAAGCGCGGGTCCCAGATCTCATCTCGGAAATGTTTGAATGTATGTGGATGGGCCATATAATTGCCACCAGGGCCCACATCGTCAATGCAGTCCACGGCCAAGTGTTCCGGAGAAACTCTTGTTCCGGCACCGGCATACCTGGCCATATCGATCAGGTCATCACAGATGGCCAGGAAGGGCAGATAACCAGTCCTGCCACCCTCCAGGTAACCCACATCATGCACCAGGTTACAACCCTCCAGCTGTGTCATCAAAATGGTAACAGCCGCCTCTGCACCTGCCTGAATATCAGGCTGTGTTGCATTAACGCAACCCGCTTCAGTGAAATTGGGCAGTTCGTAGAACTGAGCCAGCTGTGTCATGACAGCATAGTTCATAAAGGTTTCAGGCGCACCATATAGGGTGGTGGTTGTTTTCATATCCATAGGTGTAGCACCGCCACCGATGATGATCGGTGCGCCCTTTTTCTTAAGCTGGGCGAGCACTACACCAGCCAAGTTCTCGGCGTTCATTAAGTTAATACAGCCCGCCTTAGTGACTGGTGTTGTACCCCCTGCCAGCACTCCGGGAGTGTAAACAACAGGTATGTTATATTCAAAGCATTTGAACATCTTGCCAACACCATCATGAGTATGCACCAAAGGAGATATCGGTTCAGAATAAAGGATGATGTAGGGATTGTTCATTAAGTTATCGATACCGCCCACACAGGCAGCAGCCATCTCGATGAGAGCCTCAGTGTTTTCCGCATTGTGAGCGGTGAAAATAATGGGCTTGCTGCTGTTGACAGTCATCGCTTCAAATTGGTGCAGGTCGCTTGCCACAGGATTGGTTTCAGAGGCAATAGCATAACTCATCAGGAAATCATAATTAGGCAGTGCATCAACGACCTTTGAAGCATCTACAACATCCTTCTTTGTTGATGTTCTTCTTTCATTTGTCTCAATATCGATAGTGAAAGGAAGGTCCGAGCCTGTTCCATAGTAAACCCTGTTCTTCTCTAGAGGGAGCACACGCTCACCTAACCTATTGGCCACAGCAATCCGCTTTGGCGCCAGCCGTAAGGCTTCCCCCACAAGCCAGGAGGGTATCCAAACACGCTGGTCCTGAACCCGGCAACCTGCGCCCTTCAAAAGTTTCAGGGCTTCTTCGTTCTTGACGACAATACCGGTACGCTCCAACACTTCCAGAGAAGCATAATGAATCTGTTCTAACTGCGAGTCAGTTACCCATTTTAAAGATGGGGTAATCTGTTCATCATAATTTGAGATTAACCTATCCGCCATTATTGGACCTCCTAATCATTGTCTTACTATCATTGTTTAATCGCACGCTCAGTATGATTATTCAGTTATAATATTATATTGCAAAAAGCATGCCAAACCTAAGTATGCGTCTTACACAGCTTCTTAACCAACAAACGCAAAGATATTGTGCGCTTTGGCCTCCAGAGGCGCATAATATCTTTGCGTAGGTGGACATGGGGACATGGGGACGGTTCTCCTGTCCGTTGGACATGGGGACGGTTCTCCTGTCCAGAGGCTTGGACAT
>DIQC01000094.1:3010-7235 GCA_002426495.1 Thermacetogenium sp. UBA5472 | reverse complement strand
GGACATGGGGACGGTTCTCCTGTCCACTCCTGTCCAGGGGCTAACGGTGATAGCCCCCTTGCAGCTCCCGTTAACTGAATATCCTGCATAAGACTATGCATAAACTGCATAAATGGTGCCAGACACCATAAAGTTGTTAAAGTTTCTCCATAGTGATGGCCTTATCGGGGCAGGTATTGGCACAGAGACCGCAGCCCCAGCAGAGATCCGGGTTAAAGGCCACATTTTTCTTTTCCTTGCCCCTTCGTTCTACTGAGGTTCCATCGTAATAAAAGGCGCCAAAATGGCAGCGCTGGACGCATCGCCCACATAAACGGCACTTTTCAGAGTCATATTTGGCGATGTAGCGTGATTTCGGCCATTTCCCCTTGGTGCCAAGCTGCTGGGCGGCTCGAAAGGGATAGCAACAATCGGCACAGCAGTTGCAGACAGCAGTAAGCCCCTTTTCTCTCCAGTTATAAGGGCCACCAGTATGCATTAACCCGTTTTTATCAACCATATGCAGCAATTCTTTGGCCTCTTCCTTACTCAGAATCCTTCCTTCGGTGCGGTCGGTGATGTGATCATCAAAAAGCAAACAGACCTCTCTCGGGCGGTCGCAGTTATCTGCCAGCATCTTGCAGTTGCAGGGCGATACCAGAATCTTTTCAGCCGCATCGATCATCTCCTCAACTTCAGGTACTAGAAGGACCAGATCGTTGTGGCAGTTCTCATAATCAGGGTCATTATCAACAACTACTTTAAAATATTTATTCCTCTTCAGATATTCCAGATAGCACCACTTATCCAACTGCTGACGGATCTTTTGAGGCAGGACATGATAATTCCCGAACTTGCACTGGTCATCCAATCTAGCGTAGAAATCACCGGCACTATAATAAACAGCCCCATCCCTTTCCTCTTTATTGATCACAAAGTGCCGGTAAGCCTGCTCCAACAGACAGTCTATGTCTGGGTTGCCCTCAAATAATGAAACGATCTGGTCCCTGGTTAGACTACGGCCTTGCATTCTGATGACTAGCTCTATTTCCTGCTCAGTAATGAAGTGATGCAGATAGGGTTTGATAAACTCTGGTGCCTGAAAAGCAGCCATAAATTGCTCTAAAATAGCCACGTCGCATCTCCTCTCTTTGGTGCAATCTCACAGCACAGTACTGCGAAAATACCGCAAAGATTATTTGCGGCCATCATCCACTTGGCAGCCGACAGCGCTGTGCGCGGACCACATATCACATCTTTAAATGAGTACCGGCAGCGTATGTAAAAACTGACAAATTGGACTTGTATCATAGACATACGGAATGATATGCAGACTTGTCACGGTTATTTGCATAGTCTGCCAGTTCGGCCTCCTCATATGATGTAGCTTCTGATGCAGCTCAATTTCTACACAGATATCTTCCTCAAAACACCTACTTAAATAGTGCTTGCACTTGCGGGAATCAATAGTTTCTCCCCCTGGCGTCAACAGTGATCTCTTTGACAACATCATCTCCGCGAACTCCATAAATCCTATCGCAGAGGTTAGGCAAAACACAGGCATGATTGGGAATAATCTCGACTCGATCACCTGCATGAACCTCCACCCTATCTGGGTCGTAGCGCAGATAGCCATGCTCTTCATTGAGATCAACTAACTGTACCCCGGGCGGGTCCACAACCATTCCACATTCCTCACCACGCACAGATAGATCATTTGTCAAAGTCTTGGAACCGGCATCAATTGTGGCGTACCCAGGAAGGGGAGTGCTGATCACTGTCGCCAGAACCCGCAGGGCACAATCCTCAACACTGGCAGTGCCAAACTGAATACCGGACACATCGTTGAATAAATAATTCCCTGACCTGATCTCTGTAACCCCATGCAATTGCTCAAGAGCAAGGAGAGCCGGCGTGGAACCCCCGCTGACGATCTCCACAGGGATCTGATGCTGCCGCAGGTTTTCCGCTGCCTCTGTCAACAACTGCGACTCTTGGGCAACAAGACGGCGAAGCTGTTCTGTGTTCTCTGTATGATATAGACTCCCGTTGTAGGTAAAGATCCCTTTAATCTGCAGTGGCTTGAAGTCCCTCAACTGCATAGCGAACCGTAGGGTATCCTCACCAGGCTGCCTTCCACCCCGGTGTGTTCCACAGTCAATCTCTATCAATACAGGGAGGGGATTTTCCGGTGAACCTATGCCAGCCAATCCCTTGGCTGCCTCCAGGCTGTCCACAGTGGTCATCACCCGGGCAGTTTGATGCAGTTTTTTCAACCTCTGCAACTTCTCTGCCCCCACAATGGAATAAGCGATCAGTATATCATTAATCCCATGTTCAACCATGGTTTCAGCCTCAGCTATCTTGGCTACAGCTACCCCGATAGCACCGGCTTCCAGCTGCTTTCTTGCAAAATAAGCGCTTTTATGTGCCTTAATGTGTGGTCGGTGCTTAATGCCATTTTTACGCGTCGAAACCGCCACACGCTCGATATTCCTCTCAGCAATATCGAGATCAACAATAACAGCAGGACTCGATATATCATATTTTGTCATCTCAACTCTCCCCTAAGCTAAATCTAGTCCTCGCACTCACTCTGACGACGGCTGATAATCTCATTCATTTTGACACATACATCATCTGGCAGCGGAGCAGGCTGGTGCTGTGCCAGCACATCATGCACCCTGTTTTTAGCCAGGTCAAAACAGCTCTTTTTACCCTTGACCTCCCACTGATCCCACATATAGCGGATGAAAGTATGGGGCTCCCAAATCTCTTCCCTAAAGTGTTTTGCTGTGTGTGGATGTGTAAGGTAGTTTCCACCTGGTCCGACATCATCAATAACACCCACGGACATGGTTTCTGGTGTCACCCTTGTTCCCGCACCTGTATAGCGCGCCATGCTAATAATGTCATTACAGATCACCAAGAAAGGCAGGTAACCCGTCTTTCCACCTTCCAGGTAGCCCACATCATGCACAAGGTTGCCGCCTTCCAGTTGAGTCAACAACACGCTCATCGCCGCCTCTATCCCTGCCTGTACATCTGGAAGGGGCGCATTGACACAACCTGCCTCTATAAAATTCGCCAGACCATAGGACTGAGCCAGCTGTGTGAGAACCGCATAGTTCATAGATGTCTCCGGAGCACCGTAGAGGGTCGCGGTTGTCTTCATATCCATCGGCGTGGCGCCACCACCGATCAAAATTTTTGCTCCCTTTTTCTTGACCTGGGAGAGAACCACTCCGGCCAAACATTCTGCATTCATCAGTGTCACCATGCCGGCTTTAGTAACTGGAGTTGTCGCACCCCCTACGACCCCCGGCATATAGATAACCGGGATATCATATTCGATACACTTGTACATCTTGGCTATTCCTTCATCAGTATGGACCAAGGGCGGGATCGGCTGACTGAACAAAACAATATAAGGATTCTTTTTTAGCTCATCCAAACCTCCTGCACAGGCAGCAGCCATCTCAATAATCGCTTCTGTATTTTCAGCATTATGAGAGGTAAAAACTATCGGTTTGCTGCTGTTGCGCGTCATCGCTTCAAACTGGTGCAGATCACTTACAGATGGTGGCATATCAGTCGCAATGCCATAACTCATCAGGAAATCAAAATTAGGTAGATAGTCCAGCAGTTTGGCCGCGGCACAAACATCGTTCTTCGCAGAAGTTCTCCTCTCCCCTGTTTCCATATCGATGGTAAAGGGCAAATCCGATCCTGTCCCATAATAGACCCGGTTTTTTTCTAAAGGCATTACCCGTTCACCGAGGCGATTGGCCACAGTTATGCGTTTCGGAGCTGAACGCAGACACTCTTCCACCAACCAGGCTGGTATCCAAGCCCACTTTTCCTGTACCCGACAGCCCGCGGCTTGGAGTAGGGAAAGTGCCTCTGCATTCTGTACAATAATACCGGTGTTCTCCAATACCTCCAGTGAAGAGTAGTGGATTTGTTCAACCTGAGAATCAGATAACCATTGTAAACGCGGTGTTATTTGTTCTTCATAATTTGATGCATCTCTTGTCATATTTTGTAATGCCCCTTTCGAATTATTACTCCAGTTCCTGCAGCTCTCCACTTCCTGTAAAGCCATAGAGCCAACCACTGGCTACTGGTCTACCATGCAGATGATCGCAAACTTTAACTACTCAAAACAGCAGATATGCTGCGTTGACACAGGGGGACGGTTCTCCCGTGTCACAGGGTGAGTCAAAACCTCCGTCCCTCTGACTCA
>DIQC01000094.1:0-2820 GCA_002426495.1 Thermacetogenium sp. UBA5472 | reverse complement strand
GTCCCCTTGACACCATTCTTATCTGGCTTGTTCCAAGATCTCGTCAATCCTGGCATCAACTTCTGCTGGCAGTGGTTCTGGTTGATAGTTGGACAGGATATGCTCAACCTTTTGATGTGCCCGCTCTCTCATGCTCAGTTTCCCTTTACTGTGCCAGGTTTCATAGGAGTTAAAATCAGACAGATCTCCGCTCCACTCTTCTTTCATGTGATCATAAGTGTGCTTATCTAATATATAGTTACCACCATGGCCAACTCTGGCGATGGCATCATAGCCCAGATATTCCTCATCAGTTTTCAGCTCTTTGACTGTGGCTTTTGTTCTGCTGATAATTTCATCACAGATAACCAAATGCTCAAATGAAATGCTCAAACCACAGTCAAGATAGCCTACATCATGTGTAATGTTGCAACCCTGCAGGGCCGCCATCAGAATAAAGTGGGATGCTTCCATGGTACTTTGCTCATCACAAAGCTTAGATACACCATCTCCGGCTTCCCCCCAGGATGGCAGTTGGTAGAACCTGGCCATCTCACACATTCCCCCTTGAATCTGGATTGCGGTCGGGGAGGCATAGATTGACTGCATAGTTCTCAGATCCATCGGCCCATTGCCGAAACCGTAGAGGAATGGAGCACCAGGATTTTTCAACTGATGTATGACCAAGCCGAGCAGACACTCAGCATTATTCAATAAGATTGTTCCTGCTGCAGTGACCGGTGTCGTTCCACCTGACAATCCGCCGGCAGCATAATTAACAGGAATTCTCTGCTCAGCACAGAGTAGAAGCTTGTCGATGGCATCAAAGGTGTTAACAAGCGGAGAACTAGGCTCACAGTAGACAGCAAACAGCGGCCTATGCTGCAAATTCTCCAGGCTGCCCCTTACTGCCGCAGCCATTGCGATGACATCCTTTAAATCATTTACATCATCACAGACAACGATCTGCGGCTTCTTAGATTTTCTGATCATGACAGCATACTGCTCCCTAGTATTCATATGTGTTTCCACATCAGAGATCAGGCCCATAGACATGATAAAATCAATGTTTTCCAGACAGTCACAGAGAGTGATGCCATCCTCAACATCCTTCTTGGTCCACTTGCACCTTTCTCCGCTCTCAAAATCCATCCGGTTGGGGGTATCTGACCCGGTGCCATAGTAGACATTGCGGTGTTCCACATGCATTGCCGCATCCCCATGGCGGTCATAGAGAGTAAACCTGGAAGGTGCAGTTCTAATGGCGTTTTCCACCATAGCAGCGGGTATAAAAACCTTACTCCCCTCTACAAACGCACCCGCCTCTTTTAACAACTGCAGGGCTTCTTCATGGTGAACAACCATCCCTAATTCCTCTAAAATCTTAATGCTTTTGGAATGGATCTCCCTGATCTGGTCCTGGTTCAATGTGCTGAACATGATTTCTGGTTCATTGTAAAGTTTACCGATATGCATTTTTGAAATACCTCCTGATTGGCATGGGAACGTTTCGCCTGCCACATGGTGGCATGGGTGCCACATAGTGGCATGGGGACGTTTCGTTTGCCACATATTATTTTATAAAAATAGTTTTAATATTGCCCTCACATTTACTGCGATAAACAAGAATATGTCGATCCCAACAATCTCTCCATATAATGCAAAACCGTTCCGATCTGACTCCCGGATAATAGCGTTTTTCTGTTCGAATAATCTTGCTATAATGCAAAAACCCACTTTATTGCCTGGGGAGGGTAGGCCGGACGCGAGTCAAGACCCCCCGTCCTCTTGACACATCTAATATTAATGCAAGAACCATACCAGAAGAATAATGCCGCTAATACGCATTTCCTCTATCTTAGGCGCAAATAACTTTTGCATACCCGTGCGTCAGGATCCCCGCTCCTTTGACTCATTGACACAGGAAGAACAGTCCCCTTGTGTCATGACCCCCGTCCCTTTGACACGCCTTTGACACGCTATTTAACCCAACACAGCGATAGCATCCATTTCAATCATAATCCCATTGATCAGATCGCAGCCCACAGTGGTTCGGGCAGGCTTTGGATCCGGAAAACAGGTGGCATAAACCTCATTGAACCTTGCAAAACCATCCAGATCCTTCAAATAAGCATTGACCTTCACCACATCCTCCGCATTCGCACCAACTGCCTGCAGCTGTGCCAATAAATTATCTAATGCAAACCGAGTCTGTTCCTCAATGGTTTTTCCCTTAGCTGCATGTGTAACATGATCTTCAGGACCCACTCCTGATACAAAAACCCAATTGCCATGTTTGATCACAGCTGAATAGGCGCCCATAGGGCTTGGTGCATCTGGGGAACAAAATGCTTCTTTCATTAGTACATCTCCTCTCTTTCAAATATACTGCGTCTAGCATGATAATTGACACACTAAAACTCCATCTCACCTGCAACTTCCTCAAGAGTGTCGATAATAGTGCCATTTCTGATCAGTTGGAAGATGTATTCAATATCAGGATAAAAATATCTATCTTCCTCTAATGTAGGAACCCTTTCCCTGATCAAATTATATACAGCTTGCGATACTGTAGAAGGCTGTAGAGGTTTTAAAAGATCCAAGCCCTGAACTGCCAACATTAACTCAATGGCTAAAATGTATTGAAGTTTCTTTGCTATCTGATAAGCTTTATTAGATGCAGAATATGCCATACTGACAAAATCCTCTTGATTGGCAGATGTTGTAATGCTATCCACACTAGAGGGATGCGATAAAACCTTAATATCCCCCACCAAGCCCGCCGCTGTATATTGAGCAATCATATATCCATTGTTTAATCCCGGGTTTTTCACTAGAAAG
>DIQC01000072.1:5008-16634 GCA_002426495.1 Thermacetogenium sp. UBA5472 | reverse complement strand
CTTATTCATCATATTCTTTGTTCATTGTAATACAATAATAAAATAATATCAGTAAACAGTGTTACCAACTTCGCAGAAGGGCAATATGTTAGCTAAATGGTAAGCTCGTGGCATCCACCCTGATGATCAGCATAGGGGAAGTATCGCTGAATGATTCCGACTAAAAAAGCACAGCTTCTACTTCCATTCCAGAGATGAGATAATGGTTTCTTCTATCCCAGCCAGTTCTTCTGGGTAAACAGCCTCATCGACTATCAGAGAGGTCCTCAGGAACTGCTTATTGCCTCCCTTTTTCTGTAATATGTAATCGCGGCCGGCAATATCCCCGCTGTCCTGCAGCTGTGCTGTCCAGGCGACAACATAGCCAGTGTAAGAATTATTGGAGAACTTCTCATGCTCAAAGGATGTAAAGTTAAAAGTACTGTTCAGTTTGCTCTTTTCAATAAACTCCTCGGCGTCATCTATGTTCCAGATCTGAATGTAACCATGATATTTATGTTCCTCATCACAAAGGTGGGAATTGAGGAGCAGCTCACCACTGCTATAATAGTCTTCAGTAACTTGAGTGGTTTTGGGAAGTGATACATTGAGAGATACATCCTGATAACTGTAGTTTTTATACTTGGCCTTAGATGTAGATACCACAGTATTATCCCCGATTCTCGCCACAATAGAATAAACTGAAACTGCCAATAACACTAAAGCTGCCACAACCAATAATGTCTTCCTTTGTCTAAGCACCTGATCACTCCTTTCTGAATACATTATCATACTCAACTACCTTAATCTTAATATTTTCTAGATGGCGTTATGCCCGGTAGTTTTTCCCGATAAAAAAACCGGCTCCTTTTTGGAGCCGGTTTTTGCTGCCAGTTAAGTTCTCTTTATTTTGTTACATTGACTGCACAGACTTTAAACTCTGGAATCTTGGAGATGGCATCAAGTTTCGGATTAGTCAGTTGATTGATCGGCGTTTCCGAAAAATGGAAGGATGCAAAAACAACACCAGATGGTACAGTGTCAGCAATCCTAGCAGGTATCTCTATACTGCCGCGCCTGGATGACACCGTAAGCTTGTCTCCCTCAGCAATACCGAGACGCTGTGCATCGGCACAGTTGACCTCCAGGTAATCGGCAGGCATATGCTCATCCAGCATACCTTTCCTGGTCATAGTTCCGGTATGATAATGGAAGAGCCGGCGCCCTGTGCTGAGAACAAATGGATACTCTTCATCTGGAACTTCATCTGGTGGAATGTGCTCCACAGCATGAAATTTGCCGAGGCCGCGGCTGAATTTCTCCCCATGCATGAACTGAGTTCCCGAATGATCCGCTGTTGGGCATGGCCATTGAATGCCCTTCTCCTCCAGGCGCTCAAAAGAAATGCCGCCATAGGATGGAGTAACGCTCGCTATCTCATCAAGAACTGCAGATGGGGAATCATAGTTCATCTGATAACCCATAGCATTGGCTAATTTGCAAATGACCTCCCAGTCCGCCAATGCTTCTCCCGGTGCTTCTACAGCTTTACGCACACGCTGTACCCGGCGCTCGGTGTTACTGAAGGTGCCGTCCTTTTCGGCAAAGCAGGCTGAAGGAAGCACAACATCTGCATATTGGGCTGTCTCAGTCAGGAAGATATCCTGTACAACCAGAAAGTCCAAGTTCTCCAGACCTTTTGCCACATGACCAGCATCGGCATCACTCAAGATCGGGTTTTCGCCCATGATATACATAGCGCTGATATCTCCATGAACTGCAGCAGTCATCATTTCGCCAACGGTTATACCTGCCTGATCAGGGATGGTACAATTCCATGCCTTACCAAACTTCTCCCGTACAGCCGGATCGGCGACACTCTGGTAACCAGTCAGGACATTGGGGAGTGCCCCCATATCACAAGCTCCCTGGACATTATTCTGACCGCGCAGAGGGTTAACCCCTGTAGATTCGCGCCCGATCTGCCCGCAGAGCATGGATAAGTTGGCTACTGCAAATACGTTGTGGGTTCCAACTGCATGCTGGGTAATACCCATTGTATAGAGGATGGTTGCTTTTTCCGCACCGGCATAAGCCCTAGCAACTGCCTTGATTTTATCTGCTGGCACTCCGGTGATCTCCTCTACATAATCAGGTGTATATTTAGCTACTGTCTCCTTCAAGACGTCAAAGTCTTCAGTACGATTCGATACGAATTCTTTATTCCAGAGGTTTTCGTTGATAATTACATTGGCCATTCCATTCAATAAGGCAATATCAGTACCCGGCTTCAACTGAAGGTGTTCTGAGGCTGTCTCAGCAAACTCTGTTTGGCGTGGATCGACCACAACCAAATTAGCACCATTCAAAACAGCTTTGTTTGCTTTGTAACTAATTACCGGGTGGCAGTCCGGGGTGTTCGTCCCCCAGGCCAGAATTAAATCCGCATCACTGATCTCTTCGATGGAATTGGTCATTGCTCCGCTCCCAAACGCTGCCGCCAGACCGGCGACTGTGGGAGCATGTCAGAGACGTGCGCAGTGATCGATGTTGTTGGTGCCGATCACCGCTCTGGCAAACTTACTTAAAAGATAATTTTCTTCATTGGTACAGCGAGCAGAACTGAGGACGGCAATGCTGTCCCGACCGTTTTTCTCTTTGTTCTCCTGCAGCTTGGAAGCCACAAGGCCGATCGCCTCATCCCAACTCGCTTCTACAAATTCCCCGTCTTTTCTGATCAGCGGCTTCTTCAACCGGTCATCACTATCGATGAATTCATAACCAAAACGGCCTTTGACACAGAGAAAGCGGCCATTAACATCCCCCTCAGGATTACCGGTAACCCCGATCACTTTCCCATCCTTGACATTTAGATCAATGGTGCAGCCTGTACCACAGTACGGGCAAACTGTTTTTACCTTTTCGATCTCCCAGGTACGGCCTTTCCCGACCCTATCCTTTTCGATAAGCGCTCCCACCGGGCATACTGTAACACAACTACCACAGTATACACAGTCGGACTCACTCATTGTAGTATCCATAAATGGACCTGGTTTCGTTTTAAAGCCGCGATAGGAGAAATCTAAAATATTACGGCCAACAATCTCTTCACAGGAACGTATGCAGCGTCCACAGACGATGCATTTATTCATATCCCTGATGTAAAAAGGATTATCATCCTCAAGAGAGTAGGCATGTTGTTCTCCCTGGAAAACATCTGATTTTACACCATAATCATAACAATATTCTTGTAATAGACAGACCCCGCTCTTTTCACAGGTCAGACAATCCAGAGGATGATTGGCAACCAGAAGCTCCAAAATAGTCTTCCTGGCCTCTCTAATCTGAGGCGTATTTGTTCTGATCACCATACCCTCTGTACAGATTGTGACACAAGAAGCGGGAAGATTGCGCATCTTCTCTACTTCAACAACACAAAGACGGCATGCTCCAACAGGTGTCAGATCCGGATCATGGCACAGGGCGGGAATATTGATCCCAATGGACCGGGCGGTGTCCAACACTGATGTGCCTTCTGGGACCTGCACCGTCTGTCCGTCAATAGTGACGGTGACGAGAGCCAATTTTTTCACACTCCTTTTTCCCTAACTTACATTAGAAAATACAACTACAGACGTGTAATGGCATCCTTATTACACTTTTCAATACAGCTACCACACTTGATGCATTTTTCTGTGTCTATCTTATGCGGCTCTTTCTTACCCCCTGAAATTGCTCCAGCCGGACATACCTTTGCACAGCGACCACAACCGATACACTTGTCTTCATCTACGCTGTATACCAGCAAGGCTGAGCAGGCATGAGCCGGACACCGTTTATCATAGATATGTGCTTCGTACTCATCACGGAAATATTTCAGAGTAGAGAGTACAGGGTTAGGAGCAGTATTACCTAATCCGCAAAGAGCGGTTGATTTAATCACTCTGCCTAACCGTTCCAATGTATCGATATCTTCCGGCACACCCTCTCCATCGCAAATCCTGGTCAGGATCTCCAGCATTCGCTTCGTCCCTTCCCGACAAGGAGTACACTTACCACAGGATTCCGATTGGGTAAAGTTCAGGAAAAATCGAGCAAGATCCACCATACAGGTTGTCTCATCCATGACAACTAAACCACCGGAACCCATCATAGCCCCGGCCTGGATCAATGACTCATAATCAACAGATGTGTCCGCGAGCCTGGCAGGAATACAGCCTCCGGATGGCCCTCCGATCTGCACACCTTTATACTCTTTGCCCCCGACTATACCCCCGCCGATTTCAAAGATAATCTCTTGAATAGAGATCCCCATCGGCACTTCAACAAGCCCCGTGTTGTTCACCTTTCCAGTTAAAGCAAAAACCTTAGTTCCTTTGCTCTTCTCGGTACCCATGCTGCTAAACCAATCGGCACCCTTTCCAATAATCATCGCCACATTAGAATAGGTTTCTACGTTATTGATATTCGAAGGTTTTCCCCACAGCCCTTTTTGAGCCGGGAAAGGCGGCCTTACATTGGGCATCCCTCGTTTACCCTCAATAGAAGCCATCAGAGCGGTTTCCTCGCCACAGACAAAGGCGCCGGCACCCTCTTTAATATGCAGGTGGAAACTAAAATCAGTTCCCAGGATGTTATCTCCCAGCAAACCAAGATCTTCTGCCTGGGCAATGGCTATTTTTAAGCGTTTGATGGCCAGCGGATACTCAGCACGACAGTAGATATACCCCTCACTGCAGCCGATAGCATAGGCGGCAATGGCCATACCTTCGATTAAGTTATGCGGATCACCCTCCAAGACACTGCGATCCATAAAAGCACCTGGATCACCCTCATCAGCATTACAGATCAGATACTTCAAATCACCAGGTGAACGATGGCAAAACTCCCACTTTAAACCGGTAGGAAAGCCACCACCACCACGGCCACGCAATCCGGAACGCTTGACCTCATCAATCACCTGCTCAGGTGTCATCGTATTTACGGCCTTATCTAAAGACGCATAACCGTCCCTAGCGATATATTCCTCAACCTTCTCCGGGTCAATGGAACCACAGTTCCGTAAGGCAACACGACGCTGTTTCCTATAAAAATCCAGTTCCTTATATGATGGAACTTCTTTCTCTTCCACAGGTTTTTGATGCAGCAGACGGCTGACAATCTCGCCCTTTACTAGATGTTGCTCAACAATTTCAGAAACATCTTCCGGTTGTACCCCGACATATTTGGTGCGCCCCGGATGTACTATGACGAGAGTCCCCATTTCACATAAGTCTTTACAGTCGGTTTCATAAAGCTTTATTTCTTGATCAAGTTGCTTATTTTTGAGTTCCTTAGCGAAGGCTTCCTTGACCTGCTCTGAACCAGATTCCTTACATTTTTCGCCTCCGCAAACAAGAACATAAGCTCTGACTGTCTGCAACCTAAATCCCCTCCTTCCTTATGGATTTACTCAGATTTGCTCGAAGCGGGCGATCACTTTGTCTGCGACAATATCGCCGTGCATAACATGGTCCACAATAATTCTTGATGCATCAGACGGGGTAACCTTAACATAGGTAATACGATCTTCACCCGGACGCTGAACATCTACTAGAGGCTCCTGCTCACACATACCGATACAACCAGTCTGAATAACGTTAACCTGTAAATTACGGTTTTCAACCTCTTCGAGAATGGTATCCATAACATCCCGTGCTCCAGCAGCAATACCACAGGTTCCCATCCCCACAATGATCCTGATCTCGTTTTCTGCATTGTCAGATATAACCTTTTGGGCCTTTTCACGATATTCTTTTAATTGTTCACTGCTAGTAAATTTCATATTTTCCACCTGGTCTTAACCGACACAAGGTCGCTGCCCTGCTTGAATAGCGCGGCATAACCTGGTGAATTCACCTCCCTTCTTTCTAAGGAGTTAATTACTCATATTGATCAACTATGCTTTTCAGATCTTCCGGTTCCATGCGTCCATGAGTATCATCATTAACCATAACGACAGGCGATAAGCCACAGCACCCAAGGCAGGCAACGGTTTCTAAAGTATAGCGTAAATCTTCGGTTGTTTCGCCATCGCCAACACCAAGCACTTCCTGCATCCGTTCGTAAATCTTTGAACCACCACGGACATGACAGGCTGTACCAAGACATACCTTGACAATATTACGACCGCGAGGCTCTAGATGAAACTGGGCGTAAAAAGTAACTACACCGAATACACGGCTTGGCGGCAGCTTTAATTCACGTGCAATTTTTAGGAGCACCTCTTTGGGTAAATATCCATAAATCTCTTGGGCCCCCTGCAGTATAGGAATCAAAGACCCCTTCGTGCCTTGCCACTTTCCAAAAAGATCTTGTAACTCCTTCTCCATCCGGATATCTTCCGCGGGTTGTGCACAGCCAACTTCTGACATTCAATCCCCTCCCTTCTTTTAAATACACTAAAATAACCTGGTATCAGGGCATCACAAGTCCCGACAACAGGGAATTGCCCGCTGAAAAGCAGACCGACACCGGGAACGAATATAAAAATAAAGATATTTCCTCTAAAAGTTCTATTCGACAACAAACCGAAAAAACCTCCTGTAGTGAAGAAAAAATCCTTGTGTCCAGATAGGTAATAATAGATGTCATGCAAACAATAGCGATTCAAATAATCAAATAAATTAAGCAAGTTTCCTGTTGGCCTACTTTACAAATACGGTAATTATTGCCTTGTGCTAATAATTGGTCATTGCCAACCTACCATTCTTTGCTAAAACGTTATAACCCGCACACCATAAGCTTTTCTTGTAAATGTTAAAGTCACTGCCTGCCTTATAAAACCTGATCTGCAAAGGATTTGGCTAATATTACCGCTTGAATCGCTGGAAAAACAATGCCATAATTGCCTGAAAATATAGAACCACGCCGAATCCGTACTTGTTTCCCATATGTGCGGTACGGGGGAACCAATTTGTTGGTGCACGCAATATGTGTACAAGGGGTGAATCGCTTTTTTGGACTTGGGGGAGACCAGAAAAGCGTAGGTGAGCCTTTCAACCTAACCCATCAGCTTACCCCGGAGGCGAGGAAAGGAGGAAGAGCATTGCGCAAGTTTTCCACGGTCATTGTGGGAGTATTGGTCGGCTTGTTGACGTTTTCAGTAATAGGTTACACAGCAAACACAGCAAACGCAGCAAACGCAGCAAACTACACAGTTAAATCTGGCGATACCTTATATCTGATTGCCGTCAACAACGGAACAACAGTCGACACAGTCATGTCATTGAACAACCTGGACTCTACAATGATCTATCCGAATCAGGTTCTGCAGTTACCGAATGGTGAATCCGGTTCAGCACAGCAGTACACAGTCCAATCAGGAGATACTCTCTATTTGATCTCCAAAGCTTATGGCACAACAGTGGACAAGATCATGTCACTAAACAACCTCTCATGTACGGTGATCTATCCCGGACAAGTCCTGCTTGTAGAGGGCGAACCAGCCTCTACACCGGGTACAAATCAGCAGTACACAGTCCAATCAGGAGATACTCTCTATCTGATCTCCAAAGCTTACGGTACAACAGTGGACAAGATCATGTCACTAAACAACCTGTCGAGTACGGTGATCAACCCCGGACAAGTCCTGCTTGTAGAGGGCAGCGTTGTACCAGGCAGCAGTTCGACACCCACCCCTTCACGAGGAGGGAATTATAGCGCGGACGAAAGATACCTGCTTGCCCAGATGATCAGTGCTGAAGCAGCTGGTGAGAGCTTTGAAGGGCAAGTAGCCGTAGGAGCAGTGATTCTCAACAGGATAACTGACCCCAGGTTCCCCAACAATGTCTGGGATATTCTATACGAACCTTGGCAGTTCGAACCTGTACAGAATGGTACTATTAATCTTCCCCCAACAGCATCGGCCCTACGTGCAGCAGATGCAGCTCTTGATGGTTGGGATCCTGTTAATGGAGCAGTTTATTTTTGCAATCCGGATACAGCTCAGAGCACCGCATTCTTCACTACGCTGATCTATGTCGGTCGAATTGGTAACCATGTCTTTTATAAGTAAATGAAAAGCAAGTGAATACCACCAAAAAGGCCCTCTATTTAGAGGGGGCGTCTTAGGGATTTTTAATCCCGGAAAAATATCGGCATAGTTTGGTATGTACTTACCGGCTATGCCGATTTTTCTTGTTCTGTGGTGGATGTAGAAACCAGTGGGTCAAACTCGCCAATGCAGTTATAAACAATTTTGATACGCTGTGCTCGCTTGCCATCAATGCGCTCTGCCTTGTAAACATAGATTTTTTCAACAAACTCACGGATAATCTCTGCTGTGAGTTCCTTTATGTCAGTGTACTTTCGTACCAAGGCGAGGAAGTGGTCAACACCCAATGCGCTTTCTTTTTCCTCAGTCATGGCGGATTTTAGTTCTGCCACTCGGCTTTCAAGGGTATGTTGCTCGGCTTCGTAGTTGGCGGTCATTTTGGCAAAACGCTCATCGGAAATCTTACCTTCAATATTGTCCTCATAAAGCCTTTGGATAATGTCATCCAGCTTGCTGATTCGAACCTGTGACTGCTCTAATTCCCGTTTACCTTCTCGCATACTTCTGTCAAGGTCTATCCTTGTTTTCTTTGTAACCATTTCCACAAATTCATCCTCATGGTCTCTGGCAAAGGCCGTCACGTGACGAATGCCGTCAAGGAGCAATTCCTCAACAACCACATTGCGTATCTGGTGAGAACTGCAGCCGCCTTTAATCTTCCGGTAAGTAGCACACACAAAATGCTCCTTATCATGTTCCCAACCGCGATGGCGTACTTGGTATAGTTTGTTGCCACAATCAGCGCAGAAGAGCATACCGGAGAGGATTGGCATTTCGCCCATTGGAGTAACTCTGCGTCTGCCATCTCGGATTTTTTGGACTACTTCGAACACAGGCTCCTCTATGATCGCTTCGTGGGTGTTCTCGAAAATCACCCATTCAGACGGGTCATTCTTTAGCTGCTTCTTATTTTTGTAGGACTTGCGATAGGTCTTGAAATTCACCGTATGCCCCAAATACTCCTGCCTTGAAAGCATATGAGCGATTGTGCTACCTCGCCAGATGTAATCATCATCATGGCCTCTGTTGTCAGGGATGTTGATTCCACTTGCCTTTGCATGAGCCGTTGGATTCAGTATCTTTCTTTCACTGAATTCTTTAGCTATCTGCGTAGGGCCATAACCCTGCATACATAGACGAAATGCCTCTTTGACCACTTTGGCAGCATCTTCATCAACTACCCAATTCATCTTATCTTCCGGGTCCTTAATGTAGCCATAAGGTGGATTGGTACAGAGCGGCTTGCCGGACTGACCTTTTGACTTAAAGACAGAGCGGATCTTCTTGCTCGTATCCTTGGCGTACCATTCGTTGATGATGTTGAGGAACGGTGTAAAATCGCTGTCCTGCTGATTGGCACTATCAACATTGTTATTTATGGCAATGAAGCGTATGTCGGAGCCGGGGAAAAGCACTTCGGTATAATAACCGACTTTGAGGTAGTCTCTACCGAGACGGCTCATGTCCTTAACAATGATGGTGCTAATGTTGCCTTCTTCTACTTGGGATAAAAGTCGCTGCCAATCCGGGCGATCAAAGTTTGTGCCGCTGTACCCATCATCCACAAAAAACTCTGTGTTAGTAAATCCATTGTCATCTGCGTACTTTTGTAAAATGGCTTTCTGGTTTTTGATGCTGTTGCTGTCACCTTGCGACTCGTCATCGCGAGAGAGCCGGCAATAGAGAACGGTGATTTTATCGATATTCTTCACAGTAGTATTTGACTGTCTTTTATTCATGTTTTCCTCCTTTCCGACAGTCTTCAAGCGGTACTCTATGTTCCCGTACTACTGTGAAGAAGTCAAGTTGATATGGGCTAAGAAGCCTTCATTTCAAGGCTTTTGATGTCATTCAGTATCAAGCGTTTCAACTTGTCATAAGCAGTCTCTTTGGCAGTGTTTCTGACTGCTGACTCAATGATGTAGAGCGTGTCACCGATAACTTTTTCGGTGATGCTTATTGTCTTTTCATCCATGGTGATTCCTCCTTTCGATATGGCGTAACGAATCGTTACTCCCTTTATAGTTTTTAAACTGGTAGGGGGTGGTCTGATCTCCACAGCTTTTCATCTCGGACAGCGGCTTGGGGCTTCGTGTAAAAAAACGCAGATTCAAACGAGGGAATAGGCACACCGTCCTGATAAAATGGACATAATTACGCTAAATGCAGTGTGAATTTAATCTTGATAGAGTACATTTTTTAGTGAAAATAGGCACAGCAGAATATCCACTGTGCCTTATCCCATTTGCCTTGTCCGATAGCTTAGATATTAATTTGAATAACCTTTACGGCTTCGCTGCGGATAAGTTTGCCGTCAAGGAACTCATAGGCAAGATAACCAATCTGGTCGAGGACAGCGAACTTTTCGGACAGTGTGCGAACGCCGATGGGGCTTCTGCCGATAACCCAGTAGTAGCTAAAGTCACCAAAGGCGATAGGCTTGGCACCGGCATCCGCATCTGGCATAAACTCGGACATAAGCACATTCTTGCCAAGGATGGTATCATCGCTGTCACGCCAGAGGTAGTTCCCGGCATTGTCCTTAAGAGTACGCAGTGCAAGGGCAGTCTTGTCGTTCATGAGCCATACGGCGTTTTTACGGTACTCCGGCTTTACAGAGAAGTACAAGCCAATAACATCATCGTAGGTGATTTCATCGAGGGATGCAGCAATTTCCGCTCCGCCGGTGGCGTTCAAAATGCCTGTGGGCATTTCATTGCCGTTACCGTTGATAAAGGCATTGTCCTCGGCCCTGCCGAAGTTCTTGGCAAAGCGTTTGATAAGATAATTCTCAATATCGAAGCCGGCGTCATGGATGAAGGCCTCATCCATTTTTACTAAAGCCGCCAGTTTCCAACTGTCTACAGTGTTAATGGTGAAGTCATCGATACCATCATATATAGGAACTGCGTCATTTTCCGCTACCCACTGGGCGAGGTCGTTGCTGTCCTTGGCGAAAATACGGTAACCAGAGCCATATGCCTTAATTACTGTACTGATACTGCGAAACAGGCTTTCCTTCTCAAGGGCTGCCATGTACTTGTTATCCGATGAATTTGGCATTACATAAAGGCCGGTTCCTGTGTTGCGGCCCTTTGAGAGTTCATCATAACTGCTGTCATAGCCGCGCATAGCGTTCCAGAAGTGCTTGTCATATTCCGGTGAGCCGGTATAGGGTAATCTTTCAGTGTAAGTACTCATAAATTCTTCCTCCTATTTCTTGTCACAAACGGGGCATCTGTATAAACCCAGTTCGTTATAACTGAGTGGCCGGGCAATTTGCTTTAGCATACCGCTGTGGCAATCCGGGCAATGGATGTCATAAGAAAAAGCTATCTCCATATCGTGGGGCTGTTTTGCGTGAAGACGAAAATACTTGTGTAACTTCCCATGATCATCCTCATGGATTTCATCACGAAGATAAAGGTCGCACATCTCAACATATTCATCTGAGCAGTATGAGCCTTTCGGACGAAGGAGTGTTCCCTCCTTGTTCATTATTGAGATTGGATAATTTGCCATTTTGAATTCCTCCTAAAATTGTTATTGTGG
>DIQC01000072.1:2488-4776 GCA_002426495.1 Thermacetogenium sp. UBA5472 | reverse complement strand
GCAGTATTGGAGCAGGTCATCGTAACCATTGATGTGGATGTTGGAATACCCATCAGTGACGGTATAGTGGATTTCTTTCGTTACGGTCACAGGCCCACCGGAACGATTGCGAAGATGAATTTTACCGTTGGCGCTGTTATGGCTTCTGCCATAGAGCAGGTCAATCAGAGTCACGCCGTTTTCCTCCCTTCATGAAGATGTAGCCGCGCATTTGGCAAAAGTTTGAAGCCTCAGCATATGAGCGGAAGTAAAACTCGGATGCTCCGTCTACTACCTTCCACCGGGCAGGCTCGGCGTTCTTGCTGATGAATAGCACTACTGGCTTGTTATCCCTGCGGCGGTAGAGTAACATGCCGTCATAATGGTCATCGCTAAAATCAGATGGACTGCTCTGTTTTGTGATTTCGCTCTCGGCGTCCATCATGCCGATAATTCTGATTCGGTTCATATTCCTTTCCTCCAATCGTGTAAAATATCATCTATATAAACGGCATTTGGCTGACACTTCTGATAGGGGACTGATAGTCTGCTGACAGTTCAAGAGTGCGCAAACCTTTGTGTAGCAAGGATTTCAGGGTTTTGCTGACACTTCTGACACTTTTTCTGTGTTTATACTCACACTCTACCAATCCTTATCCCATACTCTATCTACTTCCTAACTTTATTGAATTCGGCTAAGAGGTTTGTATAACTGTCAGTTCTATCAGCAGCATCGTGAAAACCTTGATATTACTGGCTTTTTGGGCTGATAGTAGCCCTTTGAAACTATCAGTGTACTATCAGAACTATCAGCCGTTTCAGTCAAGAATGCCGTCATAGCCATACTCCCTGTGGTATTGTTTCTTGGTATCGAGCGTCAGCGTAAGGTTGCGGTAACAATTGCCCTTCTCAGTGTGGACAGTCATTTCCTTAAAGGTGCTGCCATGCATACCGGCCAGCGTATCTCGGAACTCCTTGGCAGTCTTGGCATAGCCATTATTGTTGTCATAGCACCAAGCTTTGTAGACGTCATATACCTTGCCGGTAGTGCAGGTGTCTTTGATGCTACCGGGGTGCGGTCTTTCGGTCATGCATTCATTGTAGAAGCTGATAACGGTGTTATTTTCACTCATATAGGTGACACGCGCCTCGCTGACGGAATCCGGCTCGGAGAAACGGTAGCCGTTGGCGATAACCGTCTGCAGAGCCTTTACTGCTTTATAGACGATGCCATCGCGCTCAGCGTACAACTTATCAAGAAGTGTTTTGTCCTGCTTGTCTTTCGGGATGACGTTGGGACACTCCACCACCATGATGCGGTCATAAATCCATTTGCCATCATCGCCGCCAAACTTGGGAAGCCTGTTCATGCAAAACCAGAGCAGACCGTTATAGGTAAATTCAAAGGCTTGCTGTCCTTTGAACTCGGCATACAGGCTATCGCCACCGGTAATTTTCTTAAAGGTTTTCAGTTCATCCACAGAGAGAAAACTCATATCGGAGCTACCGGCAAGACGTGTGTTATAAATTGCGCCGGTACCAAATCTGGATTCGATATCCTTAAGGTCAGTACCGATAAAGTTCCCTTTGCCGAGCAGATGCTCTACAAGGCTCTTTAACTGAGATTTGCCGGTATCGCCATCGCCTACAAGGAAAAGTGCTTTTTTCATTCTCCAACCTTTAATGTTGGATATGCAGGCTCCTATGAATTCCAGCAGCAGTTGCTCTATGGCCTTATCACCGTTAGTGAGGGTGTGCATATATCTGTCAAACATCGGTGTGGGTGTTTCCCTGCCTGTCCAGCTACATGGGATTTGGATGGTGGAGAGAATATCCGGCGAGTGCGGTATAAGCGTCATTTCATCTTCCCTTATACGGAGCAGACCATTACTGAAGTTTATTAAGTCCTCAATTGAATTGAGGGCATCCTGTGCTACATATTTGAGGTCGGTTATGATTTGATTGTATGCCTCGGCTACTTTGCCCATGGATACAAGTTCTTCGTCATATTCCGCTATGTAGCTTTTCATGACGCCCTTGAGCATATCCGGAGCATACAGCCGGTAACGGCCGACTTCATATACATAGATGAGGAGAGCCTGTCTGCCGTTGTCGCGGACGAGGATATATTTCAGATGCTCTCGCGTCCATTTAGCCAGTAGCGGAGGGAACACATACGGCGCTCCGTTGTCATCGAATTTTATAAAATACGGGTGATCCATTTTGGATTTATGGAACACGCCATGACAGGCTTCAATGCCAACGGCTATGGTAGCTTCGCGGTAATCGTCACGCTCCCACTTGTCGCG
>DIQC01000072.1:1084-2381 GCA_002426495.1 Thermacetogenium sp. UBA5472 | reverse complement strand
TCGTCACGCTCCCACTTGTCGCGGTACAACGCGGAATCTCGGAATACAGAATCAATAGCATCGGGATCGGGGCCGGTACGGAAAGCAATTATTGCACAGAGTGCAGCGTCCGCTTCGGATTGTGAGCCGTAATCACTGAAATCTCCCTCGTCATATAACTTCTTGAACTTATCGCCGTTCTTCTGTTTGCGAAGATTGCAAGCGATATCGAAGTCGGCGCGGTCACCATCACGATAGGCGCTGTACTTGGTTTTTTCCTTGCGGCGCATATTCTTATCCAATGTTGTGAGGACGGCGGCGGTACATTCACGCAGGGGCTTATCTTCGATGATGTTGCCTGTATAGGCGGCATAGCGGTTTGTGATACCGCCAACATACAGTTCAAGGTCAATTTTGGAATTCTTCTGGTAAAACTGCTTATCCAGCCTGACCTTGCCTTTATCATCGATATAGGTCGGCAGCTTATTGAAGTTACACTTACCGTAGATATGAATGCCGCCTCCGCTCACAGAGCGCTCCGAGTAGGAATCAAACCGGGCAAGCAGCGTCTGCACCAGCGGGTCTAAAAGTTCCCTGTGGTCGATATCCAGGAAGAAATAGTTCTCCGGGATTTTGAATCCGACACCTGCTGCATGAAACTCATCTGCCGCAGCCACAGCTTCATCGTAGTAAACCCATGTGTTGCTGTGTGCATCGTCTGTTCCGGTTGCACTACCTTTTGCAGTAAAAGGATTCTTCGTCGGCTTGCCGTTTTTATCCGCTCCCCAGCGCCAGGGAAACCATATTCGCATCTGTTTTAGCTCCTGCATTGAATCGCTCATTTTATCCACCTCCTCTCCGTAAGATTTGTGCTTTCATTATCTGTGTGCCGAGTTTTTGAGTAGCCATTCCTTGTAGGCATCAACCGGTATTAAAATCCTCGTACCAATTCGTATGGTTGGGAATCCCGGCATTTTTACAAGTTCGTAGGCTTTCGGTAGGCTTATGCCCATCTGTGCCGATAGCTCCTGCACACTCATGGTCGTTTTTTCCATTTGCTCTTTCCTCCTTATCTTGATAGTTGTTTTCGGTTTCTACATCCACCATTCGCTACCGTTCCAAAGGCAGCCACCTGTTCGTGGTCTCCTCGTATTCGATTGCAGCAGAGGCGCTCCGGCTTTCACCATTGTGGCGGCGGCACTGCAAAGGTATCTCTCGCGGGTGGACTATTTAGTTGTCAAGGAACATAAATCAAAGAGTTTTACAATTTGCTCTTGTATTTAATGCCATTGTATAATAAAATGTAATCGAAGTGAAA
>DIQC01000072.1:0-770 GCA_002426495.1 Thermacetogenium sp. UBA5472 | reverse complement strand
GGCCAAGAACTGTTGGTTAGCCTATGTAATCTTTACGGGAAATTAAATAACCCAGACAGCACTGTTTCGATTACAGATGCCGTCTGGGATTGGTGCAAAGACAATATTCATCCTTATGAAATTGATAGTCTGTATGAAATGCTTGAAAGCGAGAAGCTTGCGCATATCACTTACATGGACTTGATACAAAATGATGCAACCTTCAGCATAAAACGATTTATAAAGGATTTGTGCGACTTAGGTACGGTCTTTGAACTGTACTTTGCCTTAAGAAGAGTTAAATACTACGGCGAAATTGACTTCGCAAAGAATCTTTATTATGAAGGTAGGCTTTGTGACAGTCTCGCTTTTCTTGAACGATACAGGCAATATGAGGATAATGAGGAATACAAGGCTCACATTTTAGAGAATTACGATGACCATATATTGCAAGTGATTGATTTGTTCCCGGACTTCCGGATGAGGCTGAAATTAGATAAGAAAACCGGCAAAGTGATGTACGGAGCCGACATTCAATCGGTGTTCGATATTTGTTGGTACACCTTTTCCAGAATGGTAGCTGATGTTGCACCGCCGGTTGATGATGACCTTAACTATTTTGAATCACAAGGATCTATACTCTCCTGCCTTGCCTGTGGTAAATATTTTGTGCGACATTCAAGCCGTCAACTATATTGCGATAGTTGGGATTGCCAAGCGGAACGTAATCGTAGGAACAGACGAGCCAGCTATGCTCGTAAGAAAGCAGCTGAAGCAGAAAGCAAAGAATA
>DIQC01000026.1:4075-8831 GCA_002426495.1 Thermacetogenium sp. UBA5472 | reverse complement strand
CTTCCTCTACACCTGTTTCCATAGTTTCCTCCAGGTGAGAAACCAATTCAGAAAAGGATGTAATCCCTTGCCTTTCAGCTGCGGCCACCAGCTCTACTGCCTGCACCAAGTATCCTGCTCTGGCCTTCCCCTGCTCTCCGGCAAGGGCAGAAGGTACGCTCCCTAGATCTGACATAATCTTCGCCACAGCCGTACTGACAGGCAGTTGCCGCACCCACTGACAGTAGAGGCTTAGACGCGTAAAAGTTTCTGCAAAGAGAGCCCCTGTCTCATGGTCTAGTCCGTCAGGTAGCTGCTCATAAATATTGAAATGCCCCCCTGCTGATTTGTATTTCCAGATTGCCTGATCACTAACACCACAAAGCTCACACCGCAGCACCGCCAGCAGATGGACTGGATCACTCGGATCAAGCAGCGCTTTAAAAACATTGAGCAGGTTTTTCATCTCCTGGGATTCAGAGAAACCACTGCCCCCAGTCATCTTAAACGCTATTCCCTTCTCTTCCAGTGCCCTGGCATAGACATCCATCATTTCCTTATAACAAAGTAAAATTAAAAAATCCGCCGGCTTAGGTTTTTCGGTAAGGCCTGCTCTTTTTTCTTCCATTGTCCTTGAAAGTTTTATTTCACCATTCAATGCCCCACTGATAAAACAGGCGATTTTTTTAGCATCGATGTTTACTATTTCCCTTTTTTTGTTTCGTGCAACCTTAGGGATACTGATCACCCTGACCCCTGATGCAAAACCTCTAGCAGAGGAACGCACAGTATTTAAAGGAGCAAAAGCCGCTTGATAAGGTGTGGCCTGTTCGGGAAAAATGTCTTGAAAAATACTGTTAATCCATTTCCCAACCGCTTCCTCTGACCTAAAGTTTGTGGTCAATGTCAAAATCTGACCGCCGCTGGCTTTGAGGAGCGTTTTCACCTCATTATAGGTATCGATATCAGCCCGACGAAAGCGATAGATGGACTGCCTGGGGTCACCCACCACAAATAGAGAGCCAGGTCGCGGCTCTAGGCACCGCCAGTCTTTCTCCAAAACATCTGTACATGTCAGATAAAACATGATTTCTGCCTGAATGGGATCAGTATCTTGAAACTCATCAACCAGGATATGGGTAAACCTTTTCTGAAAATAACAGCGCACCTCCGGATTATCTCTCAGCAAAGAAGCTGTTCTCAGTAAAAGATCCTGAAAGTTGAGCTTCGACTTTCCCTTTTTTAGCTCCTGATAATAACCAACAGCTGGCTGCACAAAATCAACAAGAAAAGCATGCCGGTATTCCCACCACTGCTTTAAGGCGGGCAATAGGTGGTATTCTTTGAATTCATCAAAGGCGGCTTTTACATCTTTCGCCTCCTGAGGATCCCTCCATCTATTTTGCACAATAGCACCGCTGCGATTCAGTTCAGTCAGTAGATGCAGAAGGTTTAAGGGGTTATTCAAATCAGTGAGTTTCCGTAAGCGTACGCCATCATTGATCAGCAGCTGGAGATTATCCCAACCCTTCTCCGGTACCTGTGTGGGGAGCAGCCCCTGAGCCCAGTCAAGAAAGTCATCCAGTTCACTGCATACCTGGGAGAAATCAGGTATTGGCAGCTTTTTTCGTACGATCTTCACATCAGGATAGGTGAGCAGCGTTTCGTAAAAACCATATAGGTCCTCAGGGCTGCAGCCTATCTTGCTCAAGCTTTCCAACTGTTCTGGTTTATTTAACTGTATCTCTAGGAGATAATCATCCCAGGCCTTTCTTCTTAAAAGTTTGTCATCAAGTTCTTCTATCTCTTCAAATGAAGGATCAATACCCGCCTCCACTGGCCGTTCCCTGAGCATAACAGCGCAGAAAGAGTGAACAGTGCCAATATAACAGCGTTCTAATTTGCCTAAGGCTTGATCCAAACGTTCCTTTTTGACCTGATCTGGCTCTTCAGCGAAGGCTTCCTCCAGAGCCAGCTGAAATCTTCCCTTTAATTCAGCGGCAGCTTTGCGGGTAAAGGTGATGGCAGCTAGGGTATCCACCTGGCACTTACCTTCTTTGATCAATGCAGTCATGCGCTGCACCAGGCTACTGGTTTTTCCTGAACCTGCCCCAGCTTCCACTAAAAGGCAGATATCCAAATCTCTGATAATCGCCTGTCGCGCGGCTTCATCTATTAAGACATGTTTAGACATAAGTTTGCAGCCTCCTCCAGGGATCTAAGCGATCAGCATATTTATAAATATTTTTCGCCCTGAGGGCTGCTGCATCCTGACTACAGACCTCTGCATAATCACAATAAGAGCACTGTGCATTTTCATGGGAGGCTACAAATGTGCCTTTATTTATTATTTCGTACATTGTGTTTAAAAGACTGACCAGGCTCTCTCGGTTGCTGACCTGACGAGGTGCCTGTCTTCCCTCCCCCTTTTTTGATGGGAATATATAACCGCTGATCACAACATGAGGAAACGCATCAAGTGAATGAACTTTGAGAATCTCCTCTGCGGCTATAGCATAGATAGCGTGCTGTATCTGCCGTCCCTTATCATAGAATTTTTCGTCACCATAAGCCTTGCCCTTTCCTGTTTTATAATCCCAGACACTAAAGCAATCTTTGCTGACCTGATCAATGCGATCGATCCTGCCACAGATGGAAAGTATATGCCCCTGGCCGAGATCCAAGCGGACAGGCTCGGCTAAGCCGCAGCCTGCTTTTTTTACCTCTTCTTCTCCCAAACCGAAAGGCACTTCAAAAAAGAGAGGCCTCGATTCCCTGCGCGACTCCATTGCTAAAAAGAAATCACAAGACTCTAAGATCTCCTGCACTTCAATTTTAAAGATCAGATCGCTGGGGACCGGAACCTTTTCCTTATATAGATCAACCAGCTGCAGGGCGATCTGATAGATAGTTTTTTTATGCCTCTTTTCATCCACCCGCTCCCCACTGCTTGCTAGCTCACGCATAAAACCACAGAACACACTGTGCAGAAGGCTCCCTCGCTGCAGGGGATCAAGCCACCTGGACGGGTCATAGAGCAGATCCCGCGGCAGTTCGAGACGTAAGATATATTTGAGGAAATAGCTAAAGGGACAGGCTGCCAGACACTCCAGCTGGCTGCAGGAGATAGGTTTTCGTGGTATCCGGGGTGAAACAGGAATATCAGCAGGCTTAGCTGCTCTGTCTAGAGCCCCATCATATATGGTTGGTTCACTTGCTTGTCTCGCCCTGGCAGCTGTTCTCCCCCGCTTGATGTTTGCATAACACTCCTCTACAACTGTAGAGTCCCGCAGTTTTCCTTCCAGAGCCTGATAGATCCACCATTCCACTTCATCAAGAGACTCCTCACCAAATTGACTGCAGTAGCCAACAGGCTGGCCGAGATAATTGAGGAAAGCAGAGTAATCAAGGGATTGATCCCCCTTCAGCAATCGATAAACACGCAGCAGCAGTGAGGCAGGATAATGCTCCTTGCATTCCACAACATCAAAGGATGAGTAGCTTAAAACCAAATCCCCCCTGCGGGAGAAAAGGGCTGTGTCCATCTCAAACTGATTCTCAACCAATTTATTGACACCAAGTTTTAATTCGGGATTTATTTTACGCCGCTCGGAATCAAGCAGAACCGGATCCTGTCGCAAAACACCGGGAAAGGTATCTGCATCAAGGCCGACAATAAAAGTGTGGGGTCGATCTGACCAGATCAGATTACGGTAACCTGTCAGATGCAGTTGTCCCGGTTGGGGGCCTGCGTTTCCAACTCGCAGCTTCCCCGGCAGATCCGCTATCCTCTCCATTGCTTCTTCTAACCCCAGTGCAAATGATGAAATGGCAGCTGTCTGTTCCAGACAGGAAATAAGCGCAGCCAGGGCTGTTTCATCCAATTCGTCTTCAACGTTAGAGACAGTTGGCAGTATCTCTGCTAAGCCATTGCAGAAATCACATAAGCTTACCATCCCTTCATCATTTTCTGTGGGGATTCGCTCCAGAAGAGAATGTATTAAAGAATAAAAACTGCTAGCCCCTTTTTCCCCCTGCTGTTCAAGCAGTAGATAGCGATCCCTTCCCCACCCTATACCTGCATCCCTGAGCAGCTCGACTGCATCAAGTGGCCTGATGGCGTCATCCTCAAACCGCAGAATCAGATCACCACTCTGGATCAGCTCACAGAGAACAGCAGCAGAAAAATCACTGTTGATCCAAGAGTTAAGCCCCTGCAGTGCACGCCCGGGACCTGTCAGAGCAGCAGGAATACCCTCAAAGACTGATAAACCAAAACCCATCGTGCGGGATAGGGAATACAAGGCAGGTACATACTCATCAGTTGTGTAAGCTATAGAAACTTGATCGATTGGGATTTGCTCTGTTTGTATCCTGCATAAAATCTCTCGCAGTTCGTTGAGCATACCATATGAGTGAAAAAAGCTAACTGAGCCGTCCCTGACCGGTGGAGGAACAAGTTCCGGGGCGCCGAGCCATTCAAGCTCCGGATCAGTGTTCACAGGCTGCTCAGCTTCTACTGTTTCCTCTATAGATAAAAAGTGCAGACATTCACCGGCCAGTGACTTGATCAGTTTCTCTACCTGTGGTTCCCACCGGTAAGAAGATGGCACCAGATAAATAGAATCTTCATTTTCAGATTGGTAATCAGCTACCAGTGTCAGTGCCAAGGAGACCAACCCCGGATGATCCAGGCAGTGGTGATCTACAAGATATTCTTCATATTCCCTTAAGAGCAGTTGCATGTCCTGGCCTTTCTCAGGGCAGATAAAATAAT
>DIQC01000026.1:2658-3891 GCA_002426495.1 Thermacetogenium sp. UBA5472 | reverse complement strand
ATAATGATTCTGCCAGGCCCTGTGTGATCTGCTGCCCAGAGAAATAATTAAGTCTGCCTTCATCCCGGAGTTTCAGCAGTATCCCTTCCACCACAACTGCAGAAAAATGAGCAGAGTTCAGAGTGATTTTGTGTACAGCTAAATACTCCCCGGCGATACGCAGAGCAATTCCTAACGGAGTCTCTATACGCAGGTTCACCCAACCGGTGCCCCCTTGTGCAAGAGATTCACAGACAACATGTCCCGACTGGTAACTGGGAACAACAAGTATTTTTTCCCGCAGCATATTTCCCCGGCACTCTTTGGCCAGAGCTGCAAGGAGAAAGTTCATTTAACTCCCCTCCTTCACAATTCCGAAGCGCAGGAAAGTAGGGCTCAGGTAAAGACTCGTCCTGCCATTATCCCCTTTGCGAGCCAGGCCGAGTTCCTGGAAGATCGTGGCAGACCATTCATTGATGGGGCCTCCCTTTCTCCAGGAAGAATACTGGTGGAGCAGATCATCTCTGGTACAAATAAATGGCCGCAGATCAACAGCATTGCCGATACTCTCCTGCAGGCCTCTGTATTCATTGATACTAAGAGTGAGTACAGTATGAATGTTTTGTCCGGCATCCACAGCCTGTGAGGTAAAAAACTTTAAACCGCAATTCAGCCTGACCAGAGTCCATCCAGTGCCATTCTTTACGTCGACAGCCCGATCCTTGATATAAAATATCGGCTCCGGATTACCCTTTCCGTGGGGTTCCAGATTGTCCAGGGCAGCCACTTCATCTGGCGGAGGCGCAGCGGCAAGTCCAGCATCAACCTCGATCCACTGCACCTTATCTTCAGGCTGTAAATGCTCTTGGGCAAATCCATTTAAAAACCCACTCACCACAGGGATGTTTTTTGCGTCAAGAGAAAATCCTGCTGCCAGTTTATGTCCGCCAAACCTATCAAGAACGCCTGTTTGAGACTGACATGCAGACAAGGCCTCTACCAGGTCAAATTCTCCTAAAGATCTGGCCGAAAATCGAGCTTCTTCACCAGAGATAGCTCCGACAGCCGCCGGCCTGGAAACAGCCTCCACAACTCTTCCTGCGGCAATACCAATGATCCCTTCATGCCACTCCGGTGAAGCCAACAGGGGAAAATAGGAGCCATCATACATGGAAAGACATTCCTTTTTGAGCACTTGCACAGCATTCTTGCGCTCTGTATTAATTTTTTTTAATTCCGAAGCAAACTCCTCTG
>DIQC01000026.1:1394-2459 GCA_002426495.1 Thermacetogenium sp. UBA5472 | reverse complement strand
ACCTTCCGGCAGCATTGATGTGCGGCCCCAAGATCCAGCCCATTGTCCGGCCTGTAATCTGATACCGATTACCATTTAGCAGGGCCTGCAGTCCGGGACGCAAGTTCTGTCGCATCTGCAGAAGGCCGCGCCTGGCCAACAGGAAATTATCTCCTGTCAGAGGGCAGACATCCACCACAGTAGCCAGAGAAACCAAATCTAAAAAATCATCAGGTTCCGGTCGCTGCAGCAGCTGAGCTACGGCACAACAGGTCAGATAGGCAACCCCCGCACCTGAATACTCACGGTAACATACCGCCCCGGGCAGTTTCGGATCAACCAACAGCGTCTCCGGTATTTTATCCTGAGGCTCATGATGATCTGTGATCACCAGATCGATCCCCAGGCTATGTGCCGTTTCCACCGCCTGAAATGCAGTAATACCGTTGTCCACAGTTATAATCAGGTCAAAACTTTCTTGTACTGCCCGCTCTACATGATGGGAACAAATGCCATAGCCGTCATCCTGGCGTGACGGCAGGTAGAACTCGACACGAGCGCCACAGCGTTCCAGGAACCGTTTCATAATCAATGTGCTGCAGATCCCATCACAATCATAATCACCGAAAATGAGCACCCTCTGCTGATCTGCAGCTGCTTTGGCGATACGGCGAGCAGACTGCTCCATGCCGGGAAGCTGAAATGGCGATGGAAGCTGGTAATCATTAGATAAAAGATCGGGATTCAACCCCCTGGCTGCGAGAACACTATCTAGAAGATTATGTTTAGGATAAATAGTACGTGTATTGCGAAATTTCCAAACAGGCATATTTAATCACAGCGATATTCGCCGCTTCTGTCACCTCCCTTAACAATTATTCGCAATGAAAAGAGCAACTTCCTTTTTTTGAAGCTGCTCTTTATTTTTGTAAACGTTTTTGTAAATGCAGGGATGAGGTTCACCCCAACCGTACCCCTGCTTCCTTTTAATATAATTTATATTTTTCTCTCAGTTGCTGTGACATTTCTATTTCTTTGCCTGTTGCGAAACATCTTTCTTCTTAAATATCAGGTGCTCCATGATCA
>DIQC01000026.1:0-1113 GCA_002426495.1 Thermacetogenium sp. UBA5472 | reverse complement strand
ATACAAAAGAATGCCCCCCACTACCACCTGGGGAATTGCTCCCATCAAAGCTATTACCGGCGGCATAAATGAGATGCCCACTAAGATTACACCTGCAGGGATCAGAGAAAACCTGGAGGCACATCCTGTGGATGCTATCACTCCGGGGCTCATAGAATAGTTGACAGGGCCGATGACACCCAGCAATCCGGAGAAGAAATTAAGTATACCAGTCCAGGAAAGCCCCCTGGTGACCCGTTTTGGCATATGATCCGGTTTCAGCATACCACCAACAGAGTAGATCGACCCAAGATCATTGATCGAAAGAGCTAAAAAACAGATGAGAAAAGCGATAATTACCCCCGGATCAAAGCTCCAATTGAAGTTCATACTGCTGAAAAAGCCTGCTATGATTCCGGTATCAGCCACCTTTGCCATTGCAAAACTCTCAGGGAAAATCAAAAGATAGACGACAGTACCTACAATCAAAGCCCACATGATCAGTGTAGACTTCCAGAATCCAGTGACATACCTGTTCACCGCAAAGATACAGAGCACAAAAATTAGCGCAAACAATAAATTTAGCAAAGCGAGCTCTGGTGCCGAGGGAGAAGTGATCAGGTTTAAAATCGTTGGAGTGAGAGTAAAGGCCACCAGTATTAAAATTGTAGCCACAACCGGTGCTGTAAAAAGGTTTTTTATCTTGTTAAACAAACCTGCGGCACTGATAATAAAAAGCACCAGCCCCCCAATGGCAATTGCGGTATAAATGTCACTTATACTGCTGCTGCGGCTGACTGTGATGCCCACCAAAAGTACTGATGATGGACCCATCACCAGTGGCAGCCGGTGGCCCCACAATAGCTGAATCAAAAAGGAAACCCCTGTCATAAAAAATACTTTTTGGATATAAATTGTCTGGTCCACAGGATTGCCGAAGTGCAAAGCAGCTACAACATTGCCCATAATAATTAGCGTAGGAACAGTGATGACGAACCACTGCAACCCCAAAAATATCAGGTCGACAATTGGCGGTACTTCATCCAGGCCATATTTCAGCTTTAATTGTTCCATTGATACCCCCCTCATCAAACATAATTAGACACAGGGGGACGGTTCGAGACCACTGAAAAA
>DIQC01000046.1 GCA_002426495.1 Thermacetogenium sp. UBA5472 | reverse complement strand
GGAAAAAGGTCTTGCAAAAAACACTAGCTTTAAGTTCCGGGACCAATTCATCTTGGCTGACTTCTCCACCTGCTAATAATTCTAAGGCTAAGCTATGGGAACTCAACAGGATTAGAAGTAGTAATGTTAGGCAAAATGGTTTTCGTTGAAATAGCATCGTGCAACCTCTTTTAATATAGTTCCTTACTATCTTCTCTAAAGAAGACAAAACTCCTGCTATATAAGCCATACGGGAACATACCAATTTTGTCGATCAATCGGAAGTAAATCAGTTGCCATACAGATCACAGCTCCGGTCCCGATGGCAAAAGACTGCCCTAGCCTGCCAAACTTCTCCGGTTTCGCCACAGGCTCCAGCACATCGAAATTTTTAATTGCGTCTTTACCTGGGGACGCTGATTTTTTGATTTCAATTGGATAGAGGGTTCCGTCCTGGGAAATAAGTAAATCAATCTCTTTTTTGTCCTTATCTCGGTAATAGAAAAGAGGCGGCTGTTTTCCTGCGTTCAGGTAGCTCTTATAAATTTCCGAGAACACATAGCTTTCAAAAAAAGCACCGGACATCGCGCCCCTCTCCAGAGCCTCGGGATTGCCCCATTTCAAAAGGTATGCACACAAGCCCGTGTCCAAAAAGTGCATTAGAGGCATTTTTGTTACCCGCTTCAATACGCTGTTGTGATAGGGCTGGACAATGGCGATAATGTGGGAAGAAACTAGGATAGAGAGCCATTTTTTTGCTGTAGGCGCAGAAATTCCCACGTCCCTTGCAAGCTCCTCGTAGACAACCGGTTTTGCTGTGCGAGCCGCTACTGCCGTAAGAAAATTATAAAAGGACATTTCATCGCCAACTTGCGTTAAATCTCTATGTCGCGCTGCAGAAATGTATTGACGTAAGAACAATATTAGGTTTCCCAATCAAGATCTCGATTGGCATACATGGTAGGCATGGAACCTTTGAAGATCCGAGCATAAATTTCATTTAGTGATTGCTTTGGTACCTCGTCAATCCGCTTTATTAGTCGATGGGAATCTGTGGTAAAGGGAACAGATGGTACCCCATTTATCTCGCTGGAGGAAAGTCCCAGGAGATTTACAATTCCAACACGCCCTGCTAAACTCTCACTCACGTCCTTCATCAACCGGAAAACCTGTGAGCCGGTCAGCCAAAAGTCGCCATAGCGTTGAGATTTGTCTACGCTTATTTTGATGTAAGGAAGCAGCTCCGTTGCATATTGGATTTCATCTATCAATACCGGTGGAGTGTATCTTTGCATGAATAGTGCAGGATCGGTTTTGGCAAGGAAACGAACTTCCGGGTCATCTAAAGTGACGTATCTCGTCCGCGAGATACTGGAGTAGTGTTGTTTTCCCTACCTGACGCGGGCCAGTCACCAAAAGGACGGGAAAGGTTTTTGATATTTTGATTATCAGCTCCTCTAAGGCTCTTTTAATATACATTTTTTCACCTATCTGTTTTATAGTGTTTATACACAAAAAGGAGAACCCTCGTCAAATCCAAACTGCATTTTTAATATAGACGAAAACGTAAAGATTGTCAAAATGTCAGCCTGGATATAAAGGAAAATTGGCTGGTAAGGGTTTTCGAAAGTGATGGAAATTTATCTTGCATTTTCTGTGTACACGTGGTATGATAAGTTATACAAATCATACCGAACTAACTTAACGTATATTTAGGAGGAATTTAACTATGAAAGGCCCGGAGGGCAAACATGCTTGGACTGCAAAAGTAGGAGAAAAAGGACAGATCGTTATCCCAAAAGAAGCCCGGGATATCTTTGGGATAGCGCCTGGTGATACCCTACTTCTCCTTGGCGACGAAGAACAGGGCATAGCCATTGTGAAAGGTAGTAAATTTGCAGAGCTATTCTCTCAGGTTTTGGGCTTGCAAGACAAGGAGAGTTGATGATGATAGCGATTCAAACAACTAATCTGACTAAGAAATTTAATACCCGAGTTGCTGTGGACTCCCTCAATCTTTCAATTGAAAAAGGTGAGCTTTTTGCGCTGCTCGGAGAAAACGGTGCTGGCAAAACAACAACAATAAAGATGCTCTGTTGTCTGACAGCCCCCACAGGTGGGGATGCTGTGCTTTTAGGTGATAGTATCATTCAAAATCCGACAGCTGTTAAGCAAAAAATCAATGTATCGCCACAGGAAACTGCAGTTGCTCCCAATCTTTCAGTTAAGGAAAACCTTGAACTGATAGCCGGGATATATGGCGGCGATAAGCAGAAGTCACATCTGAAAGCCGATGAAATGATGCGGGATTTTGGACTGACAGAGCGAGCAGGGGACAAAGCCAAAAACTTGTCCGGAGGGATGCAACGCCGCTTGAGCATTGCCATGGCTCTGATCTCCGATCCCGAAATTCTTTTTCTCGACGAACCCACACTGGGGCTTGATGTCCGTGCTCGACGGGAACTGTGGAAAAAAATCAAAGAGCTGAAAGGTAAAAAAACAATTGTTTTGACAACCCATTATCTTGAAGAGGCGGAGGCTCTAGCGGACAGAATTGCAATTATCCATGATGGCACATTGCAAGCTCTGGGAACCGCCCAGTATTTAAGAGAATTAACAGGAACTACCACCCTGGAGGATGCATTCCTTAAGTTGTCAGAAACGGAGGTATCCCAATGAGGCTTGCGGCATTTGCATCGCGAAATCGCAAGGAGATTTTAAGAGATCCCTTAAATATAGCTTTCGGTGTCGGGTTTCCTTTGGTTCTGTTATTTTTACTCTCAGCCATTCAAGCAAATGTTCCAGTCAGCTTGTTTGAAATAGAACAGTTGACTCCTGGGATAGCGGTTTTTGGGCTTTCTTTTATTT
>DIQC01000032.1:14287-21651 GCA_002426495.1 Thermacetogenium sp. UBA5472 | reverse complement strand
TGACATCACACCGCTGCTCTTTTGGCCGCTGAGCTGATGATTTAGGGAGTTGTCACACTGACGGTTCTCCTGTGTCATTATATTACCTTGCGAACTACAAAGTATTGTTACTTTTAGTAAATAGTTTACTAATGACTCAGTTGTTGTAAGTCTCCCTATAAGAAGGTGAAGACTTACGACAAGTTAGTCATTTACTTAGAGCTTTGCTTCGTACTCTAAGTAGAGCAGTACCATCAGTTAGATATTCATTTTGCCGAATCTATAAGTAATGATATTATAGATATAATAAATGAAATGAGCATGTCGGGCAGGGGTAAGTAGCCGTGTTTTAAGTTGTGATTGCTGCTTATCTCATGTGCTCACTTAAAGAAAACAGAAAGGGGTATGATTTATGGCAAAACATATTGCTCTTGCTGGTAAAGGTGGGACAGGCAAGACCACCATTGCGTCTCTCATTATCAAGAACCTAATTGCGGATAACAAGGGAAAGGTTCTAGCTGTAGATGCCGATCCTAATGCTACTTTATTTGAGGCATTGGGTATTGAGATAACAACTACTCTCTCAGATATAATAGAGGAGGTCAAAGAAAAAAAAGAGGATGATGACACCGATCGGCAGGAATTTATTCAAACCAAGTTTAAAGAGGACGCTTTGATTAAGGGTGACGGGTATGACATGCTTGTTATGGGCGCGCCTCGGCAGGAGGGCTGCTACTGTTTCCCCAGTGCAGTATTAAAAAACAGTATTCTTAAATTAGAGGACGACTATGACTATATGATCATTGACAATGAGGCGGGATTGGAGCATATCAGCAGGGGGACTATCCAGGATGCGGATGTTATGCTGTTTATTTCTGATGGTTCAGTAAAGGGAGTGCGTGCAGCCGGCAGGATATATGAACTGGCAAAAAGCCTATCTTTCGATATGGAGAAGGCATATCTGGTAATAACACAGATTGACGATATCTCTCTTCTCCAGCAGGAAATAGATGCTACAGGTTTGGAACTGCTGAGCGTTGTTCCCTATGACCCCATCTTGGCTGAATATGATCTCTATGGGAAACCGCTGCTCGACCTTCCGGAGGACAGTTTGGCTGTAAAGGCAGTCAGAGAGATATTCGAGAAAATCTTATAACACTTAAAGTGTTTTAAAGTATGCTGCACTTAGATGTGGTATAGATGTTGCAGGGATAGGAGTGCTGGTTCGTTGCAGTTAATTGAGTTGTGTACAAAGGACAACTTAATCATTGATGCAGGCGCGCTTTTTACAGGTATTGATCAGCAGGTCAATAAAAATGTAAGAGTATACATCTGGGATGGGAAGGTTCAATCGATTGAAAAACAGGCTGTAAATTCCAGAGTAGAAAAACCTGTCGGAGGCATGAAAAATCGTCGAGTTATTCCAGCCAATAACATGACAGTAGTTCCGGGACTGCTTGACTGCCATGTCCATCTAGCACTGGATGGTGTAAGCAGTCCGTCCCCACATCGGTCAGTTCTTAGAGGCAGGATCCGGCAAAAGCTGGCATCAGATCTCGCATATGGCATTGTTGCTGTCCGAGATGGAGGGGATCGGGATGATATCGGGCTTGTCTGCCGGGACAAGGTTAATAATATGGAGTTAAAGGGTCCTGTGGTGATGGCTTCGGGGAATGCTGTGCGCAAAAAAGGCGAGTATGGTTCATTCTTAGGTGCTGGAACTACTCCCAAGGAACTGGCTAAAACTATGAAAAAGCTGTTAATGAAAAATATCAACCAGGTGAAGGTGCTTGTTTCTGGTATCGTCAGCTTTAAAGAGTACGGCAGGGTGGGCAAGATCCAGTTTTCTTTGCAGGAACTTGAGCAGATTGTTAAGATAGCTGGCGAGCATGGGCTTAAGGTAATGGCTCATGCCAGTTCAGATGAGGCGGTTCAGCTGTGCATAGGTGCTGGCGTACACTCCATCGAGCATGGCTATTTTATCAGTGAGGATTCCCTGAAGGAGATGGCTGATCGAGGAATCGCATGGATTCCTACGGTTATCCCTGTTGCGGTGCAAAATCAGCAGCGGGTACCGAGTAAGATAGGCAAAGCTGCGGTTATTGAGCATACTTACCAGAGACAGCTGCGCATGATCAGGCTTGCCCAGCACTTAGGAGTTCTGCTGGGCGTGGGAACTGATGCCGGAGCTGCAGGTGTGCAGCATGGGGTTGGTTATATGCAGGAACTGCATCTTTATCAAGAAGCAGGATTAACACTAGAAGAAACCTTATTGGCTGCCACAAGAAATAGTGCACAGATCATGGGTATGAAAGACAGCTTGGGTATTATCGCTCCTGGCAGACCGGCATATCTGCTGCTTATGGAAGGCGACATTTTTGCCAACCCGGGGAAACAATTTGATATCAAGTATCTTATTCGTCCCCAGCAGGAAAAGATTGCTGAGGGTTCATATCAATCTGCGTAAATTTCACTTCGGCTCTGTTTTCATTGTCCGCCGGTGCCGTTAGGCTGTGCGAAAACCATTTTAACCTTTTCCATCCCCCCACTTACGACCAAATTCCGGTTGTTTTTAGGGGTATAGAGCACCAATCACCCGCTTTTTCAGTAATGCACCCCCACTTTGGCCGCTGAGCTGATAATTTAGGGAGTTGTCACACAGTCTGACGCTTCGGGGTATGAGTACCTATAGGTTTATGGCGAAATATCGTAAAAATGGTAAAGGGCATGAGGGTAGTTATGGTGAGTGAACAAAAGAGCGAAAAACAAATCATAATTTGTCGAAAGAGCCCTTGACATAAAAAGTAGCTTCAACTATACTATAGATAGTTAATAATTTCACAAAAACATCTACTTCCATTATTCTACGCAACAGACCATTTATTGAATGCACTTTAATCACAATACTGATTGTTCTAGTTGAAGAGGTTTGCACTAACATCTATGATAGATAATAATTCCACAAAACATTTACTACCGTTATTCTACGCAACAGACCATTTACTGAATGCACTTTAATCGCACTACTGGTTGCTCTAGTTGAAGAGGTTTGCACTAATAATTCCACTACTAAAAGTTGTTTTTGGCCTGTGTGTTTCGCTTATTAAGAGTGAGAGGCCAGACAGTTCTCTTAACCGAGGGCTGTCTTTTTTTTCAGCTAAAGCTGATAATGTGGCAAATGTTTCGTTTGCCACATTATCACAAGAATTGGCATAGCATATTCCCCTTGCTGTATGTCATCAGGATGATGGTTTGCGCAAGGGAATAATGATGTTAGTGTAGAATATATAACAGAGAGTGCCTCCTAGGAGAAGTAGGAGTAGGACAGCCAATATTTTTTCTATCATAATGGGTATCCACCTTTTGTCGTCATATCTGCTGTAATTAATGTAACCGCTAAGGGGGGATATTTATTCTACAGTTTTGGAAATATACTCTTATAAGCCATGGAGGGACAGCCACCAAATTACTGACAAACAGCTACTATAGCTACTATTTAGCAGGCAACTGACATTTAAGTTGCTATAAATCGATTATAACCATTGTAAGTAGCAGTTTTCCTGAAAATTGACTTGACGAACAAAATATGCGATGCTATCATTGCTACATAAGCGCGGGAGTGGCGGAATTGGCAGACGCGCTGGATTTAGGATCCAGTGGGTTATACCATAAGGGTTCAAATCCCTTCTCCCGCACCAAAAGTCGTACTTTTTTGTAAGGCATGCTTGGTTTAATTATTCACAGCCGGGGATGCCTGAAAATATGATAATGGCAAGCAAAGAATGAGGAGGAGCATAAATGCAAGCAACCCTGGAAAGTATAGAAAAAAATCAGGCATCTGTTCATGTGGAAGTAGAAGAGGAAAAGGTGGCTGAGGCACTGGAACAGTCCTACCGAAAAGTTGTTAAAAGAGTTACAATTCCCGGTTTCCGTAAAGGAAAGGCGCCACGCTCGATCCTGGAAGCGCGTTTGGGTAAAGAGGTTCTTTATGAGGAAGCCGTGGAGATCCTCCTCGCTGAGGCTTATGAAGAAGCAATTCGAGAAACTGCCATTGAACCGATACAACAACCGGAGATTGACATTGTGCAGATGGATGAAGGAAAACCCTTCATTTTTGATGTCAAAGTAGAGGTGCTCCCGGAGGTCGAACTGGGAGAATATAAAGGTGTTTCTGCTGTTATCCCTGAGGTAAAAGTGGGGGATGATGAAGTAGAGCAGCAGCTTGGACTACTGCAGCAGCAGCATGCCCGGCTAGTCGATATGGGTGACAAAGCCGTAGATGACGGGGATGTTGCCGCTATCGAAGTAGAGACAATAATTGACGGAGAAATCGAGTCGCGGTTAACTAATCCTGAGCAGCTTGTAGAAGTTGGGGCAGCGAAGTTTATTCCCGGTTTGGATGCCCACTTATTGGGCATGATTGTAGGGGAAGAAAAAGAATTTACCATGAATTTGCCTTCTGTTTATCAATATAAAGATTTGGAAGGGAAAGAAGCAGACTTTAAGGTGAAGGTTACAGCTGTTAAGGTGAAGGAATATCCTGAACTAGATGATGAATTTGCCAAAGATGTCAGCGAATGTTCAACTCTTGATGAATTTAAAGAGTTCATGCGCCAGAGAATGGAAGAAACAGGCAATATGAACGCCAAGCGCATTTTTAAGGAGAGGGCTGTTAACAAGGTCGTTGAAGGAGTGCAGGTGGAGATTCCGGAATCTCTACTCAAGCAGCAGCTGGAACAGGAAACCAATAGCTTTGTACAGCGTTTGGCTAGGCAGCGGCTCAGTGTGGATGAATATTTAAAGTTGAGTAATTCGGATAACGAGGCTTTGCGCAAGGATCTAGAGGAAATTGCGCGCAATAATGTTAAAACAAGGCTAGTGCTTAGTGCAGTGGCCAAGGCTGAAGGAATTAAAGTGACCCCTGAAGAATTAGAACAAGAGATAGATGACCTATCTGCCCAGTATAATATAGAGGCAGATAAGCTCCGTAAAGATTTAAAGGCGAGCAACCAACTTGCCTTCCTTGAAGAGGGTCTGCTTTTTGACAAAGTGCAGGATTTTCTGGCTGAAAACGCAGTTGCGCTTACTGAAGAGCCACCACAGGAAGAGGAAGGACAAGAGCAGGAAGCTCAAGGAGAGGAAGAGCACCAGGAAACAGCTCCAGATGAATCCCAATCACCAGAGGATGCTTAATTAATTCTAATTAAGCATAGGGGTTGGGTTGCTCTAAAAGGCTACGGGATTTTGATTTGTTGCGGCCTCTTTTAACAGGTTCGTTTATTTGGTATATTAAAGGGTAGAAGAAAAAAGATTATGAGAGCAGGTGGAATGATGAACAAGGCACAGTATTTGGTTCCTGTCGTCGTGGAGCAGACTAGTCGTGGTGAAAGGTCATATGATATCTATTCACGTCTATTAAAGGACAGGATCATTTTTCTGGGAACTCCTATAGATGATAACGTAGCAAATCTTATTATTGCCCAGCTTCTATTTCTAGAAGCGGAGGATCCGGAAAAGGACATTTTTATTTATATCAACTCCCCCGGTGGCTCAATCACTGCGGGTATGGCTATTTTCGATACCATGCGTTATGTGAAACCGGATGTTTCTACAATGTGTGTAGGCTTGGCGGCCAGTATGGGAGCTTTCTTGTTAGCTGCCGGAAACAAAGGGAAGCGTGTTGCTACTCCGAACAGCGAAATCTTGATTCATCAGCCTTTAGGCGGTGCTCAGGGTCAGGCTACCGATATTGAAATCCATGCTAATCGCATTATTAAAGTCAAGGATAAGCTTAATCATATCCTTTCGGATCTGACAGGTCAGCCTTTAAAGAAAGTGGAAAAGGATACTGATCGTGACAATTTCATGGATCCTCAGGAAGCAAAAGAGTATGGTATCATTGATGAGGTAATAACCTATAGGTCTGATGAGAAGGTGTAAATCCCAATCCTTAAGGGAGGTGCGCGTTAATGTATAAGTTTGGTGATGAAAAAGGACAGTTGAAGTGTTCCTTCTGTGGCAAACTGCAGGACCAGGTAAAGAAATTGGTGGCAGGTCCCGGTGTTTATATCTGCGATGAGTGCATTGAATTGTGCAATGAAATTATCGAGGAAGAACTGGGTGAGGACACTGAATTAGAATTAAGCGATATCCCCAAACCGCAGGAGATCTATGAAATTCTCGGTCAGTATGTTGTTGGCCAGGAACATGCCAAAAAGACACTTTCAGTGGCAGTATATAATCATTACAAACGAATCAATGTGGGGATGCAGGCAGATGATGTGGAGCTGCAAAAGAGCAATATCGTCATGCTGGGGCCTACTGGCTGTGGTAAGACACTGCTGGCTCAGACACTGGCCAAAATCCTCAATGTTCCCTTCGCTATTGCTGATGCCACGTCATTGACTGAGGCGGGCTATGTGGGGGAGGATGTAGAAAACATTCTGCTTAAGCTGATCCAGTCTGCGGACTATGATGTGGAAAAGGCGGAGAAGGGAATTGTCTATATTGATGAAATAGACAAAATCGCTCGCAAAACAGAGAATCCTTCTATAACCCGGGATGTTTCTGGGGAAGGGGTACAGCAGGCTCTATTGAAGATTCTGGAGGGGACAGTTGCTAGTGTGCCTCCACAGGGAGGCAGGAAGCATCCGCACCAGGAGTTTATCCAGATCGATACAACCAATATCCTGTTTATTTGCGGCGGTGCTTTTGAAGGAATAGACAAGATTATTCAGAACCGTGTCGGCAAGAAGACTATTGGCTTTGGAGCGGATGTCAACCGCAAACAGGAAGAGATAGGCCAAATCTTAAGCCAAATCATGCCTGTGGATCTTTTGGGATATGGCCTGATCCCCGAGTTTGTGGGAAGGGTTCCGGTAATTGTTACACTTGAGGCTTTGGATGAGAAAGCCCTGATCCAGATATTGACCGAGCCTAAGAATGCCCAGGTGAAACAGTATCAGAAGCTCTTCGAAATTGATGGGGTGGCTTTGGAATTCAAAGAGGAGGCTCTTTATGCTGTAGCTAAAGAGGCCGTGCGCAGAAAGACAGGCGCTCGTGGCTTGAGGGCAATTCTGGAGGATATCATGCTCAATGTGATGTATGAGATACCGACCAGGAAAGAAATAACCAAGTGTGTGATAACCAAAGATGTTATCGATAAAAAAGAGGAACCGTTACTGGTGACCGAAGATCGCAAGAAAAGTGAAACAGCCTAAAACGTAAGGGGTGCACCAAGCACCCCTTATTTTTTTTACATGCACTGGGGACGGTTCCTGTTGATCCTGACATTTACATCAAAAAACAAAAAAAGCGGCCGCAATCCCATGATAAAAGGGGAGAGCGGCCTTTTTGACACGCGGGGACGAAAGGGGACGAAAGGG
>DIQC01000032.1:5496-14147 GCA_002426495.1 Thermacetogenium sp. UBA5472 | reverse complement strand
ACGAAAGGGGACGAAAGGGGACGTTCCTTTAACGTTTCCTTTCGTCACAAGGTTAAAAACTACGATATCTGGTAATAATGAGGGATAAATATTAGGAATTACCAGGATGGGAGTCGTGGTTATTGTGTTTAATCTAGGTTTTAGTGATTTAGTCGGCGCTATTCAGATCTTTTTTGTCATTGTGGTTGGTTTGTATTTCTGGAATCTGCTGCGTAGCCAACAGGGAACCAGGGTGGCGGTTGATCGGGAATCAAAAAAGGAAATGGAGAAGATTCAGCGTCTGCGTAAGATTTCATTGGCCGAACCCTTATCTGAAAGGACTCGTCCCCAGCGTTTTGAGGAGATTGTCGGACAAGAGGATGGCCTCAAAGCTTTACGAGCGGCTCTTTGCGGTAATAACCCCCAGCATGTGCTGATTTACGGCCCTCCTGGGGTGGGAAAAACTGCAGCTGCCCGAGTAGTATTGGAGGATGCTAAAATTAACCAATTGTCCCCTTTTGCGATGGATGCTAAGTTCGTAGAGGTGGATGCCACTATTGCGCGCTTTGATGAGCGGGGGATCGCTGATCCTCTGATCGGGTCTGTGCATGATCCCATCTACCAGGGAGCAGGGGCAATGGGTGTGGCGGGAATTCCACAGCCTAAGCCCGGAGCGGTTACCAAAGCACACGGAGGAATCCTTTTTATAGATGAAATCGGTGAACTGCACTCCATTCAGTTGAACAAGCTCTTGAAGGTGCTGGAGGATCGCAAGGTTTTTTTGGAAAGTTCCTATTACAATGCTGAAGATACCAATATTCCGGTCCATATCCATGATGTTTTTCAAAATGGGCTACCTGCTGACTTTCGCCTGATTGGGGCTACAACCAGACTGCCCGATGAGATTTCTCCAGCGATCAGATCACGATGTGTGGAGATCTTTTTCCGATCGCTGCTGCCTGAAGAAATCAGAAAAATAGCACTTAATGCCGCCGAAAGAGTCGGTTTTATTCTTGAGCCAGGGGTACTCGATGTGGTGGATAAGTACGCCGGTAATGGGAGAGAGGCAGTTAATATCATCCAAATTGCCGCCGGGTTGTCTCAAACCAGAGAAAATAAGGAGATTCTGGTCGCTGATGTGGAATGGATTGTGAACAGTGGCCAATATTCTCCTCGCCTGGAGCGAAAGATCCCAGCAAAGCCAGCGGTTGGCCTTGTTAACGGCCTTGCTGTCATGGGTCCAAACTTGGGGACACTGCTGGAGATTGAAGTTTCAGTAAGTCCTCCACTGCAGGAGCGTGGAGAGATTAAGGTGACCGGGATTGTAGAGGAAGAGGAGATGGGCGGCCTGGCGGGAAGACGTGTGCGCTGCAAGAGTATGATCAGGAATTCGGTGGACAATGCCCTGACAACATTAAGAAGTTTTCTTGATGTGGATCCCCGCAGTTATGACATCCATATTAATTTTCCCGGTGGAGTACCGACAGATGGCCCTTCTGCTGGGGTTGCCATTGCTGTGGGAATCTACTCTGCAATCACCAAAAAAAAGGTGGATCATCGGATAGCCATGACTGGAGAGATTTCTCTCCTTGGTGATGTCAAGCCAGTGGGAGGGGTTGTTGCTAAAGTAGAAGCCGCTCACAGAGCAGGTGCCAAAAAGGTGTTGATTCCACAAGATAATTGGCAGGATATCTTTCGTGAGGCACCGATCGAGGTGATTCCTGTGAAATATTTGAAAGATGTGATCAGGCTGGCATTTCTGCCGGTTCGCCGCACCAGCCAGGTATCTGCATAATGCTGCTCTCTTTTCCACCGTCCGATATTTGTACAGTTGCAGGAACTATCATGCTTGGGGTAGAATGTACTTTAGACAAATAAAAAACATCTTCCCATGAGAAAAGGGGGTGGCTATATGTCGCAGGAACAAGATCAACAATTTGATGAAAGCATCATGGTGCAGCGTAGTGAGAGTGAGGAAGAATGCTTCATACCACTGCTTCCATTGCGCGGTATTTTAGTGTTTCCTTATATGGTAATACATCTTGATGTAGGGAGAGAAAAGTCGATCAATGCCATTGACGAGGCAATGCTCCATGACAGGGAAATATTTCTTGTTACCCAGAGAGAAGCTCAGACAGATGAGCCGCGGGAAGATGATCTCTATCAGGTAGGTACGATTGCTGAAATTAAGCAACTGCTTAAACTGCCTGGGGGGACATTTCGCGTGCTCGTGGAGGGGCTGAGGAGAGGACGGATTAAAAGATATCTGTCTTCAGAGCCATTTATCCAAGTAGCTATTGAAGAATGCCAGGAGACATACGAAAAGACCGCAGAGGTCGAAGCGATGATGAGAACAGTAGCCAATCAGTTTGAGGAATATGTGAAAGCAGGCAAGAAAGTGCCTCCAGAGACTGCAGTTTCCATCGTTTCCATTGATGATCCGGGTCGACTTGCTGATATTATCGCGGCACATATCAATCTGCGTGTAGGGGATAAACAGGCTATACTTGAGGCTTTTGACCCCATTGAGAGGTTGCGAGAGTTAGGAGAGATTCTCTCTCGGGAAATGGAGATCTTGGATCTGGAACGCAAGATCAACATGCGTGTGCGCAAGCAAATGGAAAAGGCACAGAAGGAATATTATCTACGTGAGCAGATGCGGGCAATCCAAAAGGAATTGGGTGAAAAGGATGACCGCCAGGCAGAGGTAGATGAATTAAGGGAGCGCATTGCTAAGGCGAACTTACCTGAAGAAGTTGAAGCAAAGGCCATTAAAGAACTGGAGCGCTTGGAAAAGATGCCTCCGATGGTTGCAGAGGCTGTGGTGGTTCGCAATTACTTAGATTGGATTTTATCTTTACCTTGGACAAAGGAGACCAGAGATCGCCTTAAGCTGGATAAAGCTGAGGAAATTTTAGAGGCTGATCACTATGGCTTGAAAAAGCCTAAGGAAAGGATTCTAGAATACTTGGCGATCCGTAAACTGGCGACTAAGATGCGTGGGCCGATTATTTGTTTCGTCGGGCCACCTGGTGTTGGAAAGACATCTCTAGGGCGTTCGGTAGCCCATGCTCTGGGGCGAAAATTCGTACGCCTTTCTCTCGGTGGTATCCGGGATGAGGCCGAGATACGCGGCCATAGGCGGACTTATGTGGGTGCCATGCCAGGCAGGATTATCCAGGGGATGAAGCAAGCGGGAAGCAAAAATCCGGTGTTCCTTTTAGATGAAATAGATAAGATGAATGCCGATTTTCGCAGAGATCCCAGTTCTGCACTGCTAGAGGCCCTTGATGCTGAACAGAACTATGCCTTCAGCGACCACTATATTGAGGTACCCTTTGATCTGTCAAAGGTGATGTTTATTACTACTGCCAATGTGGAGCATAACATACCGCGTCCGCTGCTGGACCGGATGGAAGTGATTCATCTCCCTGGTTACACAGAAGAGGAGAAGATGCAGATTGCCCAACGCCATCTGATTCCCAAGCAGTTGAAAGAACATGGGCTCAAACCAAGCCATTTACAGATCTCGGATAATGCTCTGCGCTACATTATCAGGCAGTATACCCGGGAAGCGGGTGTTCGTAATCTAGAGAGAGAAATCGCTGGCGTTTGTCGCAAGACAGCTCGTGAGGTTGTCAATGATAAGAAACACCAGGCAAAGGTTACCACGGCCAATTTGGACGCCTATTTGGGGATTTCTCGTTATCATTTTGGCGCCAAGGAGCAAGATAATGAAGTGGGCGTCGCTACAGGCCTTGCCTGGACAGAAGTGGGTGGTGAGGTACTCACTATAGAGGCGGGTATTCTCAAAGGTAAGGGCAGGCTCACACTTACCGGTAAACTGGGTGATGTCATGAAAGAGTCAGCACAAGCGGGTCTTAGTTTTGTCAGATCGCGAGCGCAGGAACTAAAGCTGGAAGATGACTTTCATGAAAAACATGATATCCACATTCACGTTCCTGAAGGCGCCATTCCGAAAGATGGGCCATCGGCTGGGATTACTATGGCTACAGCTCTGGTTTCAGCAGTGACCGGTAGGCCTGTCAGGCATGATGTAGCTATGACCGGGGAGATCACCCTGCGGGGTCGAGTTCTTCCGGTAGGCGGCATCAAGGAAAAGGTGCTGGCTGCGCATCGTGTCGGGATCAAAAAGATCCTCATGCCCACAGAAAACAAAAAAGATCTAGAAGAGATCCCGAGCAATGTCAAGAGAAAACTGAAATTTGTGTTAGTTGATCATATGGATCAAGTTTTGGGTGAAGCCCTTCTTCCTGCAGAAGAAGCATCAGAACAGACAGGTTAAGAGTCGGGTGACAGCCTGACCCGTAATTTGCTTGAGGACAGGGTTTAATGTCAATATGAGCAGTGACAGGGGGACGGGGATCTTGACACAAGAGCCGGGCGACATCCTAAACCTTAATTTGCTTTAGAATAGGGTTTAATGGCAATATTCTCAATATGATGAGTAAAGGGGTTCCGCTCTCTTTGTGGGAGAGTTTAGGAACCTCTTTTTTTGGGTGGTGCGTGACCCGGGGACGGCAGGCTGTGTGAAAACCATTGTGACCCGTTCCATCCCCCCACTAATGACTACTTGGTCTAACCCAATTCTACAATTGCTGTCGTGGTAATGAATGTCGGCACTTCTCCAACTGAACAGGCAATCTTGGAATCTGACCTATTCCCTGATGGTAATAAATGGGGGAAGAGAGGCGTAAGATAGGGTGGGGGGTGATCACAGATGAGCATCAATAAAAGAGGCTTCGCTTTGCTGCTGGGGCTGGGAATATCGTTTCTTCTCATTTCCGCTGGAGTGCTGCTGGCATTTGTGTATGCCATGATTTCTGATCAAGTTAACTTTTACCTCAGTTCCTATTTTACCGCTGTCTTCTTTCTCAGCGTCTTCTGCGGCGGTTATGCAGCTGGGAAAAAAGGGGGCATCAAGAGTTGGGTGCCTGCAGGGTTGATTGGGTTAATTACCGGGGGAACAGTCTTGTTCTTGTTTTATGTGACTGCTTCCTTTGTCCCGGGCTTAAGAGAACTCCTGGCGATGCTTTTTTTGCCGACTCTTTTGAGCAGCACAGGGGCACTGGTTGCAGCCAACACTGCCAAGAAGCAGCAGCACTGGTCCCGGAGCAAATTAATGGGTTAGTTTACATAATATTATATGAAAGAAATAGTCATATCAACTACGTGGCGCAACAGGTTCACCTGAGCCCGGCCTATTTTTCCTATCTGTTCAGCCGGGAGCAGGGACAAACATTAACGGAGTTTCTAACTGCGACAAGGTTGGGAGAGGCCAGAGAACTGCTTAAAACCAACCCCGTCCTCTCCATCTCTGATATCGCCGAACAGGTAGGTTATGAAGATGCCAATTATTTTTCACGCCTATTTAAAAAGAAAACCGGCACCACACCTGGACGTTATAGAAAAAAGCATCAAATAAAGTAAAAACTCAGTTTGGTTATTTTTAGATCTTTATCCTAATCAGTCATTCCAAAATAGTCCAGAAACATATAAAGTATGTCTAGTGATTATAGAAGCTGGTGTTATTAAAATATAAGCATGATATTAAAGTTCTATTTGTCTTGTCTTAACGCAGAAAGGAGATGTTGTTGTGGATGCTCATCTGGAGTCTGAACCTGAGGTCAGGGGTTTTAAAAGGGTGATTAAGAATTTTGCTCCATCCTGGTTTGCTGCTGTGATGGGGACGGGGATTTTTGCGGTCACCAGTGAATACTACTCCTGCTTGTGGCCCTGGTTAGAGAATCTGGCGGTTTGTTTATGGGTATTGAATATTATCCTTTTTTGTTTGCTACTCATTCCCTGGACTGCTCGCTGGTTTTTATTTAAAAAAGATGCTCTGCGTGACATTAATCACCCCATTACAGGACAGTTCTATGCTACGATGTCCATCGGATGTTTGGTATTGGCGGCAGATTTTCTGGTTGTGGGAACGGGATACCTGGGAGTGGAGTTGGCAGTCAGTATTGCTAAAGTCTGCTGGGTTCTGGGAGCAGTTCTTGCCTTATTATTTGCCATTATCATACCAGTGGTCAACTTTTTTAATAAGGTTACGATAGAGGATTTGAACCCGGCTTGGTTTATGCCGCCCGTCAGCCTCATCGTAGCTCCTGTAGCAGGTGCAAAGCTTATTCCCTATTGGCCGCAGAACCTTCAGGAACCCCTACTGCTGATTAATTACACATTCTGGGGGATAGGCTTCTTCTTGTTCATTTTCCTGGCTGTGATCTGTTTCTATAGGTTGATCGTAGCTCCTCCCCTACCTGGCAGCCTGATGCCTACTATTTGGATCTACTTGGGACCAATTGGAGTGGGTACTATAGCTCTGCTAAATCTGGGGTCGGTTAGCGCCCCCTGGTTGGGCAGTTTTGCCCAAACTGTTATAAACCTGTTTGGTTTAATCTATTGGGGTTTTGGCTTCTGGTGGCTGATCATCGCTTGCATTATGACTCTTATTTGTATCTTGCATAAAAATTTGCCCTATGCGCTCTCCTGGTGGGCGTTCACCTTTCCTATCGGCGCTTACACAGGAGCAACCTTTCTGATTGCTGCAGCTTTCCAGTTTCCGATGCTCAGAACCTATGGTTTTATTTGTTATGGGTTGCTGGCTTTGTGCTGGCTGATTGTGTTCAGTCAAACATTGTACAGGGTCTGTACCGGTGAGCTGTTCAATGGATGAAAGAAGAGGGGCACTGATTAATGTCGATGGTGGTGGTATCCTGGTTAGATTAGGCCGGTGAAAATTTTCACCGGCCTGATTTTATGAGTTGTGTATATTTCTCAGTCAAAGTTGTGCCAGATATTCCTGCATCCTGTTTCTTTAATAAGAAAGATGGAGATAGTAGCGATCACTACAGCGATCAAACAATACATGAAGGCGTTTTGGTAAAGGGTTACTGCAGGCAATGTTTGTCCTGCACCATCTATGTACATCCCCATCAACGCCGGCAGGAGAGCCGCTCCCAGGAACCCCCCGGTGTTGACAGTGGCAGTGGAGACTCCTGCGGTCTCTGGATTGTTGACCTCCTTGGCAACAGCGAAGGTGAGAATGAAGGTGGCGCAGAAAAAGCCCATAGCAAAAAAGAGTGGATATAGAATTTCTATTGGTGGCTTTCCTCCGTTGCTGAAGACTAGGATCGCCCAGGTGGCCAGGTAGCAGAGCCCGAAGACAATCATCGGTTTTTTTCTGCTCTTGCTCCGGTCAGAGATTACCCCGATGAGGATGCTGCCCACCATCAATCCCAGGGTGGCTGCCATGGGGTAGTTTGCCGCATTGCTTTTGGACAGCCCGTAAACATCCATCATATAAGAAACCCCCCAGGTTCCTGAGAAAGCGATGTAGGCGCCAAAAAAACCTGCAAATAGGAAAAATCCCGGCCAGGTGTGTTTGTTGGTGATCACCTGTAAAAATGTTTTGGCAGATGGCTTATCTGCTTTTTTCTGCTGGCTTACTGCAGAGTTGTCTTGTGGTTGCATATCTGCCGGGTAGTCCCTGATGACCAGGTAACAGAGAACAGCGATCAGGATAGAAGCCAGGCCGATGGCCATAAAGGTGTTTCTCCAGGTGAAGACTGCTACCATCAGTGCCAAGGGTGTCTGGGCCAGCAGGCCTCCCATATTGCCTATAAAAGAGGTGATACCTGACATAGTACTGAATTCCTCAGGGCGAAACCATACAGAGAGGATCTTCAGAATACAGACAAACACCACAGACACACCCATCCCCACGAGAAGTCTTCCCAGGAAGGATACGGTAACTGTGGGAGCAAAGCCGAAGAGAATCGATCCCACTCCTGCTAGTAGAGTACCTGCAGTTACTGTTTTCCTTGCCCCCAGGGTATCAGCCAGGATACCTGCAGGGATCTGCATCAGCATATAGGCATAAAAGTATGTGGCACCTAGATTAGCAAAGGTGGTTGCAGAGATATTAAAGCTTTGGATCAAATCATCTTTGACAACCCCTGCTGCCATTCTGTGAAAAAACACTACAATGTAGGATAACACCATAATACCCCATATTAACCAGCGATAATTATTGGTGGTTTTGCTTGTAGTTTTGTTCAAGTAAAAAACCTCCCTTCCCATACTCAGCTAGCAGCGCTATTAGGACAAATGTCGTTAACAAGCTGTTAGCATATTGTTGATAAGCTGGACACTTATATTTCCTTGCTTTCCTCCGGAATACCCTGTGCTTTCTGTTCAGAACAATCTTTGTGAATTAGGTGACAGAGAATATCCTGTGCTTCCTGGACAGAACAATTTTTGTGAATTAGGTGCCAGACAGCATTGAGGAGCGCTGCCGGGTGGCGGCTCTGCCAGATGTTTCTACCCATAACGATCCCGCGAGCACCGCTCTGCAGTGCGCCGTGGATCATCTTCAGAGTATCCAGGTCTGTTTCACACTTAGGGCCACCGGCGATCATGATGGGCACCGGGCAGCCGGCAACTACATCTTCAAATCCCTTTTCTGTGTAGTAGGTCTTGATCATATCTGCACCGTGTTCTGCTGCCACCCGAGCGCTGAGGGCCAGGTATTTGGCATCATTTTTTTTATCCCCCAGTGCTTTGCCCAGGCCGATCACACCCAAAAGGGGCACATTCCAGCGGTGGCAATGATCTGCATTCCTGGACAGCCCGATCAGAGTTTC
>DIQC01000032.1:0-5288 GCA_002426495.1 Thermacetogenium sp. UBA5472 | reverse complement strand
ACCAATCCTTCATTGCTTAGATCAGGCCCGGCGATGGTTGCCCCACCAGAACTGCGTAGGATAACTCCGGGGTTTCCCGCCGGGTTGAAGGCATGGCGAAAAATACCCTTGGTGAGCAGCCAGGCATCCACCTGCTCTGTGGCATCAAGTTTGCTGATGGTTCCGGCGATGTCCTCGATTCCTGTTATAGGTCCGAGGGCATAGCCGTGGTCAACAGCGATCACCAGGCTGCGCCCGGTATCAGGTTTGATGATCCTTTTCATCCTGTTTTCTAATCCAGTCAAATTCATTACCTCCAGATTATTGCTTATTGCCAAATGTCAGGTGCCTGGCACCCAACTACCTCAAGGTTCTCGAGAAACGGCCATCACCGGGACGGTTCTGCCGCGCGGAAACTGATCACCAGAACTGTTCCACCGCGCGGTGACCGATCAGTGGAACCGTCCCCCCGCGCGCACCCCCGCGCGCAGTGCATCATGCTAGGACGACACCCTTGATCATCTGTAAACTGCGGGCGCGTTCTATTGCATCAAGCATAGAGTCCAGGGTAAAGCGGTCTGTGATCAAGCGGGCGGCATCTATCTGTTGTGTAGCTATCAGGTAGATTGCTTCCCGGAAGTCCATTGGTGTTGAGGCGAAACTGCCTGTGATGGTGATCTCCTGGTAGTGAATCCAGCGTGGATCGATGTTGATCCGCTGACCTGCAGGTGGACCGCCAAAAATGTTGAAGACACCTCCCTTTTTGACCAGGGGAAGGGAACTTTCAATCACCTGGGTGTCGCTTAAAGATGTGATCACCACATCTGCTCCATCACTATCAGTCAGCTTGTTGACTGCTTCTAGCGGATCTTCGTTATTGGGGTCGATGATGGCATCTGCACCCAATTTTCTGGCAAACTCCTGGCGGCCAGGCATCTTTTCCAGGATGATCACCTTTGCTCCCCGCCACTTGGCCAGCAGCAGATGGATCATCCCCATTGGGCCAGCTCCGACAATAACAACTGTGTCATCTGGTTGTACCTTGTTGACCCTTAAGGCTGCCAGACCGCAGGAGAGGGGCTCAGCCATGGCTGCCAGCTCAAAGGAGAGTTCATCCGGAATCTTGATCACACCCCCTACATTGAGTATCTGGCGCGGGATGCGCACATATTCGGCAAAACCTCCATCGATTCCATGAGCTAAGCCGAATTCATGGCGGCATAGATTGTGGCGTTCACCAAGGCAGTAGTCACACTCTCCACAGACAGCGATAGGGTAGACCGCCACACGGTCACCGACAGCAAAATCTGACACACCTTTACCTAAAGCGGATACCTCTCCGGCCACTTCATGCCCTAAAATGGTGGGCAAATCTTTAGGCAGGCCCTGCCCTAGCAGGGTCTTCACATCAGTGGCACAGATCCCTGAAGCCCTGACCCGCACCACAATATCTCCCGGTTCTGGAACCGGACAATCTACCTCTTCGATGCGAATATCGTTGGCACCATGTACTACAGCAGCTTTCATCTATTTTTCATTCCTTTCATTCCCTTCACTTCTACCATTTCTATTCTCCTTTTCCCATTCCCTTATTTCACCAATCAATTCCTGCAGCTTTGTCGCATCCTTGCGGCCAGGCAGTGCCTCCACTCCTGAGCAGAGGTCGATTCCATCCGGGCTGACTATCTCCAAAGCATTCCTGACATTGGATGGCTTGATCCCCCCCGCCAAAAAGACGGGCAGGGGGGAGTCTACCACCAGGGAGCTGGCCAGCTTCCAGTTGGAAGTCTGTCCTGTGCCCCCAAAACGTATCTTATCCGAGGATTTAACAGCTGTGTCCAATATTACTGCATCTGCTCCTGCTCTGGCCAACTCCTGCATCTGCTGTTGCAATCTCTTCAGATCAGGGTTCGGTGCGGCTCCTCTGGCAGCCGGCAGGAAAAGAGACTGCCACCAGCTCACTTTGGGAAATGACACTTTTAATTCCCGCAGCCACTCCAGCGGCACCGAGCTCAATAACTGTACAGCCTGTGGCCGGCAGTATTCCACCAATTGCCTGATTTGCTGCAGATCCTTTTGGAAGACCAGAACCACCCCGGGAAGGGGCGCACCTATCAGCAAGCAGGCCGCCGCTTCCATGTTCAATGACCGCGGTGAATAAGGGACATCGATGATCACTCCGAAAAAGTCCGCTCCGACACTGTGTACCAGCTGGCGGTCTTTTAGACAGGTGATCCCACAGATTTTAACCCTGCAACCATCCTTCATCACGGTAGTTTCTCTCCTCGTTGTTTTCCATGATCCGAGCTCCCGTATTGTCGACCTCAGTTTCGATAATCCTGCTGTTCGAGATACCCTGATCATGCAGGTACTTTAAAATGCGTTCGTAAACCATAGGCTTCCTGGTGAGAGCAAAAACCGTGGGGCCCACAGAACTCATCCCTGCAGCTTCCGCTCCCATCTCCCGAAAAGCTCCGATGTAGTGAAAAATGGGTGCTCCACACATTCCGTGCTGTTCACATTCCGCACGTTTGGAACCGGTAAAAGAAATATCCAATAGGGAATCCCCGATAGCTTTAAGATCACCTTTGACTGCCGCCGGAAGGAGATCCAGCAGAATCATGTGCGCCTTGGGGTTTCCCAGTTGCGCATCCAAGAAGCGAGCGCGCCTGAGCAAAAGCCCGACTTCAGCATCTGCTGCGGTATCTTTTCCTGTGTACTCATCCTTCAGACTGGGCACATCAGGAATTAAAATAATCACTTTTGTGTCCTCTAGTGGGGCGCGGTAGATGATCTCGGCATCATCGGAGCCTACTACAAGGCCGCCGTTGATCCCCACCATCGATCCGATTCCTGTTTCAAAGGTTCTGATGATGTAGTTGTTGTCAGCAGGACTTTCTTCGCATGCATTGTATCCGGTGATGCGCCTCAATTCCCGGTTATTGAATGGCCTCCCTAGGGCTTCATTAATGCCGATACATACTGCACACATGATGCCTGAAGATGAGCCTAAACCAACATGGCGCCTTTTATGGTCATCAAGTTCAATTTCGAATCCTCCGGGGTAGTGGAGGATCTCCTTGAAAACCCGGGCGAAGTGTAAAGCGATTAAGGGACGCTCACCATTCACCACAATCTCCGGCTTTTTGGTGGAGCGAACCCTGGCCTTCATGTAAACCTTGATTCCTAAGCCAATCCCCCCTCCCCCGACCCGCTCGATGCTGAAACGATTCATGTCCAGCACCGCCATATGCAGCCGGGCGGGGACAATGACTTCTACCTCCCGTTCTACTACTTTAGATACAGTGCGTGGGCTTACCCCGCACTGCTGGGGATGAATGATGAACTCCTGTTCACCTGGCTCAAATTCCTCCAGAACAGCGGTTAACCGATCACAGGGGCCGCCGATGATCGGAATTTCGATCCTCTGTTTCTGGGGCTGTTGGCTAATTTGACTTACTTGCATCAATAATCCTCCTCTCCGTTGCACCGTACTTCCAGGATATAAAGATAACTTAAGTCTTTTTCGCATTCCTCCCTCCCAGTGCAGGAGGCGGTAATTAGCTGTGAAATAAACAAAAAAGCACTCCACATAGGAGTGCTGGTTGAAATCACTAGACCAACATCAAACTGAGTCAAATATTAGACCCCTATATTCTTCCATTCTACCGTCCTGCGTTTTTTTAATCCAAAATCCTACCGTTAAACCCGTGTTACTAATTTATTATACATATGTTAGGGAATATTACAAGTGTTTTTAATCTCTTTCTCACCTCCAACCTCCTACTTCTCACCTTCCTAAAAAGCTGAAGTTGGAAGGGCCAGACTGTTTTGGACAGTTTCCGCCCGAACATCCTTTTTCCAACGACTAGCGACCAATCACTAACCACCGGATTATGGCAATTTATGTATCACCGGAACCGTTCCCCTGATATCCATAACCGACCGAAAGGATGGGACGCGAGTGAGACGCGAGAACCGTCCCCGCGTCTCCGCGACCGCGTCTCCGCGTCTCTTTGGTTGACAAATGTTGCATTTAAAACGTACAATTGAACAAGAAATTGCGTTATCCGCAGAATTAAAGGGATAGAGGGATGTAAAATGGCTGAAGAGAAGTTAATCCCAAAGGTATATGAACCACATCAGGTTGAGGAGAAGTGGTATTCATATTGGGTGCAAAATAATTATTTTCATGCAGATCCTGATCAGGGAGGAGATCCTTTCTGCATTGTTATTCCCCCTCCTAATGTTACTGGTACTCTGCATTTGGGTCATGCATTGGATAACACTATCCAGGATGTTTTGATACGCTGGCGGCGGATGCAGGGTTTTAATACACTGTGGATGCCGGGCACAGACCATGCCGGTATCGCTACCCAGGCTCGGGTGGAGGAGCACCTGAGTAAAGAGGGCTTGAGCAAATATGACCTGGGTCGAGAAAAGTTTATAGAGCGGGTTTGGGATTGGAAGGAAGAGTATGGCGGGGGGATCATCAATCAGCTCAAGAGATTGGGCGCTTCCTGTGACTGGGAGCGGGAGCGCTTCACCATGGATGCCGGCTGTTCCCGTGCCGTACGGGAGGTTTTTCGGCAGCTCTATGAGAAGGGATTGATCTATAAAGGCAGTTATATCATCAACTGGTGTCCTAAGTGTCAGACAACCATCTCAGATATCGAAGTTGAGCATGAGGATGAGGATTCCAAACTGTATTATGTCCATTATCCAGCTGCTGATGGCAGCTCAGGCATAACAGTGGCCACAACCCGTCCGGAGACCATGATGGGGGACACCGGGGTTGCTGTACACCCTGAGGATGAACGTTATGCAGGTCTGATAGGAAAGATGGTTATATTGCCTCTGATGAACCGTGAGATACCGGTTGTAGCTGATGAGGCTGTTGATCCGACCTTTGGTACCGGTGCAGTGAAGATAACCCCTGCTCATGATCCGGCTGACTTTGAGATGGGGCGCCGTCATAACCTGCCTGAGGTTGTGGTTATCGGCAAGGACGGAATTTTGACTGAAAAAGCCGGTGGGTATGCTGGTATGACTAGAGAAGATGCCCGCCTCCGGGTTGTTGAGGACCTTTCGGATCTGGGCGCTCTGGTGAAGGTGGATGATTACTCACATGCTGTCGGCCACTGCTATCGCTGCAGTTCAGTTATTGAGCCTGTGGTATCTGAGCAGTGGTTTGTGCGCATGAAACCCTTGGCAGATCCTGCCATGAAAGCGGTAAAAGATGGGCAGATCCGTTTTGTACCTGAGCGCTTTACAAAGGTCTACCTCAATTGGCTGGAAAACATCAGGGA
>DIQC01000062.1 GCA_002426495.1 Thermacetogenium sp. UBA5472 | reverse complement strand
GTGTAGTGTTGTCTATCCCTAATGATTCAATTTGATTATGTGATAGGGATTCTCGACATTAAGACTCTAAAATCGATCCTGGAACAAGCAGGACTAACAATTGAAGAACTAATTGATTTACTATAAATACATAGACACATAGACACATAGACACATAGACACAGGAGAACCGTTCCCCTGTGTCTATTTTATTTCCCAGGCAACATCTTTCTGGGTGGGTGTGGTTGGGTTTTTAAAAGCAATTGTGTGGCAGGCTTTTTTGGTGTATGAACTGTAGCACATTCTTCTATATATCGGTAAAAGAAACAGTCCAGGGTGGCTTTGCATATATTAGGGGGAAAAAGTAGACAATAGGAAATAAAACAGGGTATGATGGAAGAGATATTAACGAAATATTATCTAGATTAGTGAGGTTGTTAGAGATGATTGAAAAGGAAGTTCTGGCAGAGGTTTTAGAGCTTGCCAGCAGTAATGGGAACTTCGCTGAGATTTATATGGAAAAAAGTGCTCAGAACAGGGTCAGTATGGAGGCGGGGAAGATCGAGCGGGTGATCTCGGGGCGTGATCAGGGTGCCGGGATCAGGGTTGTGAAAGGGGATAACACGGCCTATGGCTATACGACAGACCTCTCTAAGGAGGCCTTGCTCAGGCTAGCTGGCCAGGTTGCTGTCGGTGTGTCCGGTGAGGCGGGTGATGCCAGTGGGGCTGGAGCAGCTGCCGCCCCAGCCGCAGCCGCTACTCCAGGAGGAGCCCCAGCTACAGGAGTCGCAGACCCAGCCGCAACTCCAGGAGCAGCAGCCCCTACTCCCATAGTCCTTCAACAGCGGGAATCCCCGGTGTGCCTACCTATTGAGCAGCGACCCGACCAGGTGGCTATCGAGGAGAAGGTGGCTCTGGTTAAAGAGGCTGAACAGGCCGCCCGCTCTAAGGATGAACAGCTGATTCGTCAGGTCAGTGTCGGTTATGCGGATGTCATTCAGCAGGTTGCCATTGCTAACAGTGATGGTGTTTATGTGGAGGATGAGCGGGTACGCACCCGGATGGTGGTGCAGGTGGTGGCATCTGATGGAAAGGCCATTCAGACAGGGTTTGACTCTGCTGGTGGCACTAAGGGTTTTGAACTTTTCGAGGAGGAAAAGGCAGCTGATCTGGGGAGAAGGGCTGCTGAGCGGGCATTACTGATGCTGAAAGCCCGGCCAGCACCGGCAGGGCGGATGGATGTGGTGCTCTCCGGTGAAGCGGGGGGAACGATGATCCATGAGGCCTGCGGCCATGGCTTAGAGGCTGATCTTGTTCAAAAGTGTCTTTCTGTTTATGCCGGGAAAAAGGGTGAACAGGTGGCTTCTGAACTGGTGACTGTTGTTGATGATGGAACAATTCCCGGAAAATACGGGTCATACAGGTTTGATGATGAGGGAAACCCTGCACAGAGCAATGTGCTCATCGAGAAGGGTATCTTGAAAAATTTTATAAATGACCGGATCACAGCCGAGCGTGATGGGGTGCAGCCAACGGGGAATGCCAGACGGGAAACCTTCCGCCATCGGCCGATACCCCGCATGACCACCACATACCTGGCCGCCGGGGAGCACTCCCCTGAGGAGATTATCCGAGAGACAGATAAAGGCCTGTTTGTGCGCCGCATGGGGGGCGGACAGGTGAATACAACCACAGGGGATTTTGTTTTCGAGGTTCTGGAGGGGTATCTGATCAAGGATGGAAAAATCGATGAGCCTGTAAGGGGTGCCACTTTGACTGGGAATGGTCCTGAGGTTTTACAGAAGATCGATCGAGTGGGGAATGATCTCGGGTTTACCATCGGCACCTGTGGTAAGGATGGGCAGGGTGTTCCCGTTTCAGATGCTCAGCCCACCATCAGAATCCCGGATCTTGTTGTCGGTGGAATATTGGAAGATGAGGTGGACCACTCTTGAATAGTGATAAAAAACTTGCAGGTGAGGATTTAGTAAGAGCTGTTATCGAAGAGTCCAAAAAGCATAATGTGGAGCATGCTGAGGCGTACTTTGACAGTGAAAGGGAGCTGAGCATCGAAGTCAGGGATGGCCAGGTGGAAAACCTGAAGGTGGCCAAAGATGCCGGACTGGGCATTCGTGTCATCCAGAATGGCCGCTTGGGGTATGCCTATACGACAGAGTTGACCTGGGGAAACCTGGCGAACACTCTGGAGATAGCATTGGCTAATGCCAAGGCTGCCAGCGAGGATTCCTACTATACACTTCCTGAACCAGCCACTTCTTATCCGGAACTGGATTTGAATGATCCGCAGCTGGGCCAGGTTTCTCTTGAAGAGAAGATCGAGATGGCTCGTCAGATGGAAAAGAGCGGGCGCTCTTTTGATCCGCTGGTACAACTGACAGAACAGGTCAGTTATGAAGAGGTCAGTTATGAGATAGCAATTGCTAATAGTAAAGGTGTGTCTCTGACCTCCGGGGGGGATTTGTGTGGTGGTATGGCTGCCTTTGTGGCTGGAAAAGATGGTGATCAGCAGACAGGTTTCTCTGTGGATTATGTGCGCAGATTAAAGGACTTGGATCCGGATGCCCTGGGAAAGGAAGCGGCCAGGAAAGCGGTGCGCATGATCGGTGCACAGCGGCTGTCTACCAAACGGGTTCCAGTAGTCATGGATCCTTATGTTGTGTCAAGTTTTCTGGGCATGCTGGCCTCTGCTTTGAGTGCTGAGGCTGTCCAAAAAGGGCGCTCCCTTTTTGCCGGTAAAATAGGGGAAAGGGTGGTCTCTGAATTGGTGACCATAGTTGATGATGGTGCCAAACCAGGGGGAATTGCTAGCGCTCCCTTTGATGGTGAGGGTGTCCCTACTCAGAAGACAGTGTTGGTGGACAGTGGCAAACTGCAGGGGTTCATGTACAATTCCTATACTGCGGCCAAAGATGGCGTTTCTTCAACAGGGAACGGGGCGCGGGGTTCCTTTCAGTCGCCACCCCAGTTGGGCAGCAGTAACTTTTACGTTGCTCCTGGCAAGGGTTTTCAGGAGGCAATCATCAATGAAACAGGAGAAGGCTTCTATCTCACTGAAGTAATGGGTATGCATACAGCCAACCCTATCTCAGGTGATTTTTCCCTCGGAGCGGCAGGAATTTGGATACACAACGGAGAACTTACTACACCTGTAAGGGGCATGGTAATAGCTGGCAATATATTGGAACTGCTGGCAGGTGTTGACGCCGTAGGTAGCGATCTGCGATTTTTCGCAGGTAGGGGGGCGCCCACAGTCCGAGTCGCCAATTTGACTGTCAGCGGATAAAGCGGATCATAAAGCAATGTGGAAGCAATGTGGTTGACTGCACCCTAGTTGTGGTTGAGCAGGTGCTGGAAACTATTTTGAGTTGGGAAGGGTTTGCCCGGGTGCAGCGGGAAAAATATATATGTATATCTATCAAGAATTATTCGGTGAGGTGAGGGCTAATTGGCAAGGGTTTTGGTACTCCACGGGCCGAACCTCAATCTTTTAGGGGAGCGAGAAGAGGAGATCTATGGATCTATGACCCTGGAGCAGATCAATAATAGTTTGCAGCAGCAAGGGAAGGCGGAAGGTGTCGGGGTTTTAGCCTTTCAATCTAACCATGAGGGGGAACTCATCAATCAGATCCATAATGCACGTGGAAACTTCGATGTGATCATCCTCAACCCCGGTGCTTTGACACACTATAGTTATGCTATCCATGACGCTATCAGGAGTGTGAACATTCCTGTGATCGAGGTGCACATGAGCAACATTGCCGCCCGTGAATCCTGGCGCAGTCGTTCTGTAGTCACTCCTGCCGCCTGGGGCCTGATAACCGGTTTCGGGCATTTGAGTTACCAGCTCGCCTTGACCGCGGCCTGTCATCTGATCAAATCAGACGGAAAGAATAGCAGCTAGATTTCCGACATCCGACTTCTGGCATCCGACCTCTATTAAAGGAAGGTAACAAATGACCGCAATTTACAAAAAAAGACTGAGCACCCTTCGTCATGACCTGGAACAGCAGCATTTGGAATCTCTTTTGGTTTCCAAGTCGGATAATGTATTCTATCTCAGCGGTTTTTCCGGTGGCGAGGGATTATTGTTGGTAACCCAGCAGGCATCCTTCCTCTTTGCTGATGGAAGATATCAAGAACAGGCACAGCAGGAGGCTCCTGGCTGTAAATTTATCCTTTATAAAAAATCCTTTGTCAAAGCATTGACAGAATTGGCCAGAACTGAAGGGATCCAAAGCATCTGTTTCGAACAGGATCATCTCACTTACTGGCAGTGGGAAAGGCTACGGGAATCTTTTTCGGCAGAACTTGTTCCTGTGAAAGGCTTAGTGGAAAAACTGCGTTTATTGAAAGATGAAACCGAGATTGAATTGATTCGGGAGGCAGGAGCGATAACTGCCAGCGCTTTTCGATATCTGCTGGGGGAGATACGCCCCGGGCAGAGTGAGCAGGAGATCGCCATTATATTAGAATATTTTATGCGGAGTAATGGCAGCGGCCCTCCCGCCTTTGAAACCATTGTTGCTTCCGGAGAGAGGGGAGCTCTACCTCATGGCACAGCCACTGAGAAAAAAATCAGGAGGGGTGAGCTGATCACTTTCGATCTGGGGGCTACTTATAAAGGTTATGCTGCTGATTTGACGAGAACCATTGCTGTAGGAACGGTTTCCGCTAGGCAGCAGGAGGTTTATGAAATTGTACGTGAAGCGCAAGCAAGAGGCATCAGAGCTGTCAGGGCAGGGGTTAAGGCAGCTGAGGTGGATAGCCATGTCCGCCGGTTCTTCGCTGAGGCAGGTTATGATGACTACTTCGTCCATTCTCTAGGGCATGGAGTGGGGCTGGCTGTTCATGAGGGGCCAAGGCTTGCTCAGGGAGAGGACCTGCTGCTGGAAAAGGGCATGGTAGTCACAATTGAACCCGGTGTTTATATCCCCCGATGGGGAGGGGTGCGTATCGAGGATACTGTCCTGGTCAAAGAGAATGGCTGTGAAATACTTACACCTGTGACAAAGTACCTGATCGTGGCTTGACAGTTGACACAGGAGAACCGTCCCCTTGTGTCAATGACAGTGGGAGACACAGGACCGTCCCCTTGTGTCAATATTCTTGGGAAGTGAGGCATGAAAAAGGATGATTTCAACAAATGATTTAAGAACAGGTTTAACAATTGAGGTAGATGGGGAAGTATATAGTGTCGTGGATTTTCAGCACGTCAAACCTGGTAAAGGAGCGGCATTTGTGCGCACTAAGCTAAAGAATATGCGCACAGGGGGTGTGGTTGAGCGCACTTTTCGCTCTGCAGAGAAGGTGAGCAGGGCGCACATTGAAAGGAAGGAGATGCAGTATCTCTATCGGGAAGGGGATTCCTTCGTTTTCATGGATAACGAAACCTATGACCAGGTCAGTATTACTGAGGATCAATTAGGGGATAATATTAATTATTTAAAGGAAAACATGAATATTTTCATCCTCACTTATAATGACGAGCTGATGGGGATAGATCTGCCCCATTCTGTGGAACTTGAAGTAACTTCTGCAGAACCGGGTGTACGTGGGGATACTGCTACCGGTGCTACAAAAGCGGCAACCCTGGAAACGGGTTTAGTGATCCAGGTGCCACTATTTGTAGAAGAGGGGGAAGTTATAAAGGTAGATACCAAAACAGGAGATTATTTAGAGCGCGCTTAATTAAAGCAAGTTCTTAGGTCGAGAATTAGTTGGCTTTAGACTCCCGCTTGACTTACGCCTAGGTAGTTGTTTATATTAGCAATATAAAATAAATCCAGGAGGTCAGGACATGGATGAATTGCGGGAAAGAACCGCTTACCTGCAGGGATTGACTGAGGGTTTGAAATTGGATGAGGGGAAAGATGAACAGCGTATTCTTAAACAGATCGTTGATATCATTGCCGATCTGACTGATGAGGTGGAGGATTTACAGGTTTCTGTCGAGGATCTGGAGGATTATCTGGAATGTTTCGATGATGAACTTTTCGATGATGATGATGATGATGAGATAGATCTTGACGATGATGACGACGAATGCGAGCTTCTTGATGATGATATCACTTATGTAGAAGTGGAATGTCCCCAGTGTCACGATATTATCTGCTTCGAATCTGAGATCATTGATGATGAGGACATCATCGAAGTAACCTGTCCAAATTGCACTAAAGTGGTTTTTGTTAATGATGGTTCAATGTCTCTCCCCGAAGATTGGGAGAAAAAAAATGATGGGGAGGAACGCGAGTAGAATCCCCCGTCCGCCCGCCGCCTGCCGGACAGGCTGGCGGCGGGCGTGGGGAGTATGTCAAATACACCGCTCTTGATAGGGGCGGTTTTTTTATTTTGCATAAACATGGAAATCATCAAATATATATCAGTAGTACCAATAGACAAGGAGGGGTATACAGATGAGACAAGTGGCAGCAAGGTGTCTTGCGGAGATTCTTCCCTTTATTGCACTGTCCATCAGAGAGGTTCTGGAGCTGATGCCTCTTTCTATTGTGGATGATTTAGAGGAGGTTCGTCTGCGCCTTAATCGCCCCCTTGCTGTGCGTTTAAACCAGGAGGAGTTTTTTTTGGATCGCAACGGGGGGACATCGCCGCTGATTTCCGGGGCTTACACGGTATCACAGGATGATCTGCAAAAAACGGTGCAATTGATCAGCCAGGGTTCTCTCTATGCCTTTGAAGAGGAATTCAGGCAGGGTTTTCTCACTCTGCCCGGGGGGCATCGTGTCGGCCTTGCCGGAAGAGCGGTTTTGGAGGGCGGTTCACTGAAAACGTTGAAGGAAATTGGCAGTTTGAATTTCCGCATTGCCCGAGCCGTTCCTGGCTCAGCTCGTCCGCTGCTCCCCTATGTGCTGAATCTTCGTCGGGCTCGTCCTTACCATACATTGATCGTATCCCCTCCCTGTGCGGGAAAGACTACCATGCTCAGAGACCTGGTTCGTTTTATAAGCTACGGTATCCCGGAGCTGCATTTCCCGGCACTGACTGTTGGGATCGTTGATGAAAGGTGTGAACTGGCATCCTGTCGTCAAGGGGTTCCCCAGCACGATTTGGGGCCTCGTGTGGATGTGCTGGATCACTGCCCTAAGGCCGAAGGTATGGTGATGCTCTTGCGCTCGATGGCACCACAGGTAATCGCCACAGATGAAATTGGACGCGCCGGGGATGTTACCGCTATCTGGGAGATGGTGCATACGGGTGTAAGTGTGTTGACTACAGTTCACGCTTCATCCTGGATAGAACTGAAGGAACGCCCCCACCTGCGGGAACTCATCGACAGTAAGGTATTCCAACGTTATGTTTTCTTGAGCAGAAGAAAGGGACCCGGCACAATTGAGGGAGTCTGGGATGAACAGCATCAGTTGGTAACCATAGCTAACTGACATAAGGGGAGAGAGCAGACGTGTGGACAGCGCTGGGAGCTTGTTTGGTGATTGGATCATTGGGCTTGACCGGGATAAAGGCAGCATCCCTTTATTCTCAGAGATCTAATGAGCTGCGATCCCTGCAAGATGCCCTACAGATGTTGGATACAGAGATTCTCTATGCCGCCACCCCACTTCCTGAAGCCTTGAAAAAAATTGGCCAGGGAAGGGGTAATAGTGTCACTAAAATATTTAGCAAGGCCGGGGAACTGTTCGGTGAGGGGCAGGGTTTTACTGTTGCCGAGGCCTGGGAAAAGGCACTGCAGGATAACTGGAATTCCAGTGCATTGATCCAGGATGACTACGCTATTTTATGTGCATTTGGAAAACTATTGGGGGTCTCTGACCGGGAGGAACAGCATAAAAATATAGCTCTCACCTCTATGCACCTCCGTCAGGAGGAAGAGAAAGCCAGGCGCAGCCAGGAAAAAAATACACGCCTGTGGCAGTACGGGGGTTTTCTGGTGGGCATCAGTATTGTGCTGCTGCTGCTTTAAGGGGGGCTGGTTATGATCGATGTTGATATTATTTTTACAATTGCGGGATTGGGGATTCTTATTTCCGTATTGAATATTATCTTGAAGCAGGCGGACAAAGAAGAACAGGCACAGATGCTCACACTGGCAGGTGTGGTTGTCGTTCTGATCATGGTGGTACAACTGATCAATGAGTTGTTCGAAGTAGTGCGCTCAGTTTTTCACCTCTATTGAGACACAGAGGACACAGGAGAACCGTCCCCCTGTGTCTACGTCAGTTAGAGCGGGTGATGGATTTGGACATTATAGCTATCGTAGGTATTGCCATGATTGTCACTGTCTTTGCGGTGCTGCTGCGGGAGGAACGGCCAGAAATGGCTCTGCTCTTGGCTTTGGCCTTCGGTATTATAATCTTTGTCCTGGTGTTGGACAAGGTGGGAGTGATCATCGATCTTTTTCGGGAACTGACCAGCAAGGCTGAGGTGGACGAGTTCTATTTGCTCACTCTCCTTAAAATATTAGGGATCGCCTATATCGCTGAATTTGGTGCTCAGATCTGCCGTGATGCGGGGGAGGGTACTATAGCCAGTAAGATTGAAATGGCTGGAAAGATCCTGATTCTGCTTCTGGCGATCCCCATCATCACTGCTGTTCTGGAAGTTGTAGTCAGGCTGCTGCCATAAGCAGCAACCGGTCTGCGCCATCTCCCCTTCGGAAACTGTTGCTGGAGCGGGGGATGCCTCTGTCTATGAAGGCTTGCAGTCATCTCCGCTTCCGGAAACCGCAGGGAAGGCCGCTTTAATAAGAATGCATTGATCAGGGGGGGGATAGGAATGCAAGTAAGGAGTAAAGTTTTTATGCTATGCTTCATTATTTGTTTTCTGTTTTTTCCGAATCCTTCCCTGGCGTCTGAGCAGAAGTCAATACTTAATGACCAGGTTGAGCAGCTGCAGCTGGATGAAGTTGATGGTTTCTTAAATAAAATAGACCAGGACATTCATGATCAGCTGTCAGGAATCAGCCTGACCAAGCTTTTAGATGATGTGCGCCATGGGAAATTAGATCTGGATATGTCCGACATTTTTAATGCCCTGCTCAGGTACTTCTGTCGGGAATTCCTGACCCATACATCTCTTTTAGGCAAATTGATCATTCTAGGGGCACTGTTAGCCATCATAGAACACCTGCAAAATGCTTTTGAGCAGAATACAGTTGCCAAGCTCGCTCATGCTGTGGGCATGCTGGCCCTGCTGACAGTTGCTCTGAGTTCTTTCGGTATTGCCTTAAATACTGGACGGGAAGCGATAAGTAATATGGTGGGATTCATGCAGGCCATGATTCCAGTACTCTTGACCTTGATGGCCGCGATGGGTAATGTGACAACAGTTGCCGTCATGCAGCCGGTGATCTTTGTTTCATCAAATATTTTGGCCACACTAATCAACAACATTGTTTTTCCCTTGATCTTCTGCGCCGCTGTACTCAGTATTGTCAGTAGCCTTTCTGAACGTTTTAAGGTCAATCGTCTGGCCGATCTGTTCCGGGATGGCAGTGTGTTTTTAGTCAGCCTTTTTTTGACCATTTTTATCGGTATCCTGGGAATCCAGGGTGTGGCTGGAGCTGTCACAGATGGGGTGGGGCTGCGCACAGCGAAATTCCTCACTGGATCCTTTGTTCCTGTGGTAGGAGGGGTTCTGACTGATGCTGTGGATGTCATAGTCGGTTGTTCGCTATTCATCAAAAATGGCATGGGTATCATTGGAGCCTTGGGCATTCTGTTAATGTGTGCACTGCCAGTAGTAAAGATCCTCTCTGTGGCTGTCATGTACAGGCTGGCGGCGGTTCTGATGGAGCCCATCGGGGCAGAACAGATCAGCGAAAACCTTCACCTCTTGGGAAACCTGCTCTTCATCGCTTTTGGCGCTGTGGCGGCGGTAGGTTTGATGTTTTTCATCGTTTTAACAATTATCGTGGGGTTGGGTAACTTCAGTGTGATGCTACGATAAGTGAGGTGTAAGCGTGTGGAAACAATATTTTTGCTGGTGAGAAATGTTGTCTTTGTCATATTGATCGCTGTTTTAATAGAGATGCTTCTTCCGAGCAGGGAGACACGGAAATTCGTGGAGGTAGTTGTGGGGCTTTTTGTGATGATTACCATTTTGAATCCTATAGTTTCGTTTATTCAACAGGAACCATCGATTGAACTGGAGGTGGCTGAGGGGAATGAAGAACAGTTACAGCAGATCCTTGATCAAGGGCAGGGGCTGCAGCAGGTACAGGCGGCCCAGGCGGAAAGCTATTATGGGGATCACCTGGAGGAACAGTTCGCTGTCTTCGCCTGCATGGTTCCCGGGGTAGAGAAGGCAGAAACAAGGGTGCAGTTTGCAACAGGCTCATCTCAGGATGAAGTGGGAGTCATCGAAAGGATCGATGTTTTAATCAAAGAGACGAGTTTGACTGCTGTAGATCCGGTAGAAGAGGTGACAATTGGTGCTGAGAGTGGTGAAGTGATTGAGCGGGTGGAAACAGAACAGGATATGTTGGCACAGGTGCAAAAGACTGTTGCTTCACTGTGTGGGCTGGAACCTGATGCGGTAGTGGTGACTTTGGAATGAGGTGATTTGCTATGGAGCCAAAGGGTAATTTTGGACAATGGTGCGAGCGTTTCAAAAACAGCAAGGAATGGAACCTGGTGCGTTCTCCGAATATATGGAAGCTGGTGCTTCTGTTGGCTGGGGGTATTTTTCTGCTGATCTACGGCAGTAGCTGGGTTTCGCCTAAACAGGAGCCCTCTCCGGCAGCTCATGAGCAGACTGTTGAAGAGATGGCTGTTGAAGATGGGCTCAGTAAAGTGGAAAAAGGCATAGAGAACAGGTTAGAGGGGGCTTTAAGTTCCGTATACGGGGCTGGTGAGGTTCAGGTGACCGTTACCATGGCCGCTGGCCCGGAGTATCTATATGCCACAAACCTTTCTAAACAGACTAAGACCACAGAAGAAGAGGACAAGTCAGGAGGAAATCGCATCACAACAGAGGTCAATGAGGAAGGGAATCTGGCCTTGCTCAGTGCTGTTTCCGGAGGGCAAGAGGAGCCTGTGTTGATCAAAGAAATAAGCCCGGAAATCGCCGGTGTTCTTGTCCTGTCCGAGGGTGCCAGGGATCCGGCATTGCGTGAGGAGTTGGTACAGGCTGTGATCACTGTTCTGGATATTCCTGCTCATAAAGTGACAGTATTACCGAAAGAAAGCAGGTAGTTGTTATGGTCTATTTTGTTTATAACAAGAGAACATCAGCTATAATAGTCTTGGGGGTGCTCCTCCTGCTCCTGATGATCGGTTTCTGGTATTATGTTAACCATATGCCAGAGGATGAAGAAGCGCAGCCTGCTCCTTCAGTAGAGGTGAAACTGCAGCAGCAAGCAGAGGAGAAGCGCAGCATTCCGGCAGCTGAAACAGTTAAAAAGCAGGAGTTCTTTGTAGACTGCCGGTTGACCAGGGATCGCATGCGCAGCCAACAGGTAGATGTTTTAAAGGAGATTGCAGGGAATCCTGCAACAAGTGCGGAGAACAGGGACTACGCTCAGCAGGAGCTGATGAAGATTACAAAGCGTGACATGGTTGAAGTAGAACTGGAGAAGCTGGTACAGGCACAGGGTTTCCAAGATGCGGTGGTTTTGATACAGGAAAATTCAGCAACTGTCATTATTCAGGGAACATCAGTTGCCGATTCTGAGGAGGAAAAGCTGAAAGATATAGTCAGCCGGGTAGCTGATGTGGAACCAGGAGGCATCTTTGTGATCCCGAAACCATAGGCGGGTGCCTGACACACTAGATCTGTCTTTTTCTTGTTTGGTATTGAAAAATCCTTGAAGCAATAATATAATCAGTTAAATATACTAATTTTTAAGGTAAACAGAAACGGTTCAATGCCGATTCTTTTATTATAATTAACAATAATTAACGAATTTCTCCTTGGGGATGGAGGAGGTATGTCCGATGAGACCCAAAATCACAGATACTACACTGAGAGACGCTCACCAGAGCTTATGGGCAACCCGGATGCGAACGGAGGATATGGTTCCTATCTTGGAAAAGATCGACCAGGTAGGCTATTCTTCTCTGGAAATGTGGGGTGGGGCCACATTTGATGTTTGCATACGCTACTTGCATGAAGATCCTTGGGACAGAATCAGAACCATCAAAAAGTATGTCAAGCATACTCCACTGCAGATGCTTCTACGAGGCCAAAATATAGTGGGATATGCCAACTATGCGGATGATCTGGTAAAGGCCTTTGTAGACAAGGCTGCGGAAGTGGGAATCGATATCTTTCGAGTTTTTGATGCTTTAAATGATGTGCGTAATATGGAAGTACCTATGCGAGAGGTCAGAAGAACAGGTATGCATGCTCAGGCCTGTGTTGTGTATACTATTAGCCCTGTACACACTAATCAGCATTACCTGGAAACAGCACTTCGTTTACAGGATATGGGGGCAGACTCTATCTGTATCAAAGATATGGCAGGTATGATATCTCCATATGTAGCCTATGATCTGGTTTCGCTTTTCAAGGATAAGCTGGATCTGCCTGTGCAGCTTCATACGCATTACATCGGTGGAATGGCCATCGGTGCTTGTCTAAAGGGGGTAGAAGCAGGATTGGATGCTTTTGATGCCTGTGCGGGGCCCTTGGCCTTTGGCTCATCACAGCCACCTGCAGAAACATTAGTCCGTGCCCTGCAAGGGACAGAATGGGATACTGGGTTGGATATACCCCTGCTATTTGAAATAGCAAATTACTGGGAGGATCTGCGGCGCAAACGCGGCTATGAGCGTGGTGTGACAAGGATCAATGATATGAAGGTGTTTGATCACCAAGTTCCTGGTGGAATGATAACTAATCTGGTGAGTCAACTTGAGGAACAAAATGCACTGCATCGTATCCATGAGGTACTCGATGAGATTCCGCGGGTTCGTGCAGAGCTAGGTTATCCTCCATTAGTTACACCCACCAGTCAGATCGTAGGCATTCAGGCTGTGCTCAATGTTTTGACCGGCAGCAGATACAAGATGATACCTCAGGAGGTCAAGGACTATGTGCGGGGGTTTTATGGTATGTCGCCTGCTCCCATTGATCCGGATATCCAACACCAGATTATCGGGGATGAACAACCGATCTCCTGCCGGCCGGCAGATTTGTTGGAGAATGACTTTGAAAAGAAGAAAGAGGAAATTAAGGAACTGGTGGAATCGAATGAAGACTATATTACCTATGCTCTGTTCCCTGCAGTTACCAGGAAATACTTTGAATACAGGAAAAAGGTAAGAAGTGGAGAGGTTCCACCACCTCAGTTTTTAGAAGAGGAAACCCAGGGGCTGACTCCTGGAAAACCAGCAGCAAAACAAGGGAGTGCAAGTGCTGTGCAGAATCCATCCCGCTCTCATGCGGAGGATGGGCAGCGCTCTTCCCGCTCTCACGCGGAGGATGGAAAGATGAATATTGATGATGTCAAAGACCTGATCAAGATGGTTGATCACGCAAATATTAATGAGGTACAGGTAACAACCGCAGGGATGAAGGTTGCCATCAGGAAGGGTGTTTCAGGTACTGCAGTTGAATCTGAGCAAATGATGATCGACCAGGGTCCTGAGCCCATTGCAGTCGAAACTGCTAAAACTAATACTAAAGCCAATACTATGGAAGCTGAGGCTGAAACTGTTGAAAAAGAAAGAGTGGCTCAGACTAACTTGATCGAAGTGACTGCCCCTATGGTGGGAACTTATTATAGGGCGCCTGCTCCTGATGCTCCTTCTTTTGTTGAGGTGGGTAGCACTATCAAAGAGGGGGATACCCTGTGCATCATAGAAGCGATGAAGTTGATGAATGAAATAGAAGCGGAATGTGAAGGAGAGATCGTGGATATCTTAGTGGACAATGCTGAACCGGTAGAATATGGGCAGGTGCTGTTGCTGATCGCGCCTCAGGAGTGACACCAACTCTTGGCTATTCTCGCTGGACATATTAATGTTCAAAGCCGGGTGATCGTTGGTGGCATACCTTAAATTATGTGATTAGATGATGTGTTTGCTCTGTGGGAAAACCCAAACAGGAGGGTATATCTTGTTTAATAAAATTCTTATAGCCAATCGGGGCGAGATCGCCGTGCGTATTATCAGAACATGTTGTGAGTTAGGCATCAAAACAATTGCCGTATACTCTGAGGCTGATCAAGAGTCCCTTCATGTTAAATTGGCAGATGAGTCCGTGTGTATCGGTGGGCCTCAACCTGCCCAAAGCTATCTAAATATACCTAATATTATTAGCGCCGCACTGATAAAGGGAGCGGAGGCCATTCATCCGGGGTATGGATTCCTGGCAGAAAACCCATATTTCGCCAAAGCTTGTGCAGAACAGGGGATCAAATTTATCGGCCCTACAGAGAATGCAATTCTTACTATGGGTGCTAAGGCTACTGCTAGATCATTGATGAATGAGGCGGGAGTGCCTGTTGTCCCCGGTTCCTCCGGGCTGATCAGCGGTGAGCAGGATATCGAGCGCAGTGCAAAAGAGATAGGTTATCCGGTCATGATCAAGGCCTCAGCGGGTGGAGGAGGCCGGGGCATGCGCTTGGCTATGGATAGCAGTCAATTGAAAAAGGCTGTCCAAACGGCACGCCAGGAAGCAGAGGCTGCCTTTGGTGATGGCAGCCTCTATCTTGAAAAATTTATTGCGCAACCGCGGCATGTGGAATTTCAGATTTTAGCTGATGAACATGGTAATGTGGTGCACCTGGGAGAGAGGGATTGTACTCTCCAGAGGAGGCACCAGAAGCTTGTAGAAGAGACACCCTGTCCGGTGCTGAAACCTGAACTGCGTGCGAAGATGGGTGCAGATGCTGTACAAGCTGCACGGGCAGCTGATTATACTGGTGCCGGTACAGTTGAGTTTTTATTAGACAAAGATGGCAACTATTATTTTATAGAAATGAATACCCGCATCCAGGTGGAACACCCTGTAACCGAGTTAGTCACAGGGATTGATCTGGTGGCGGAAACCATTAAGATAGCTGCGGGTGGGGAGCTGTGCTACCGTCAAGATGATATTGTTCAGCAAGGCACTGCCATAGAATGCCGAATCAATGCTGAGGATCCCGAAAACGGCTTTCGTCCCTGTCCTGGTGTAATCTCAAAGTATATACCTCCCGGTGGTATGGGGGTGCGTGTGGATAGTGGAGTTTATCAGGGCTGTCGGATCTCCCCCTATTATGATTCTCTGATTGCCAAGCTGATCATCTGGGGGCGCAGCCGTCAGGAAGCGATACTGCGGATGGAGCGTGCATTGAGCGAATTTCAGATCGATGGCATCAAGACGACGATACCTTTTCTGCAGTACCTGATGGGTGATGAGGGCTTCCGCAGTGCTATGGTTGATACATCCTACGTAAACTCTCTGTCAGATAGGTTTAGCGCATTAAAAGAATATAAAGATTGATGCCATTTAATATTTTGCAATTGACTTATTGATTGGTATAATTGGTATAATAGTAAATATAATGGAAAAATAAGCAAAATCATTTGATAAGGAGGGATTTTCGATGGAGACTAATTTTGAAGAAACAGGTCGTACACCTATGGGAGCAGTCAGAATCGCCGATGAGGTGGTAGCTGTGATTGCGGGCCTTGCGGCAATGGAGGTCGAGGGGCTTGCCGGAATGAGCGGCGGCCTTACCGGCGGCTTTGCTGAAATGCTTGGCCGTAAGAACCTTTCTAAGGGTGTTAAAGTAGAGGTTGGGGAGAAAGAAACCGCCGTCAATATCTTTGTCATCGTAGAATACGGTTCCAAGATACCTGAAGTTGCTTTAGGAGTGCAGCAAAATGTTAAAAACGCCATTGAAAGTATGACAGGGCTTAAGGTAGTCGATGTAAATGTTCATGTACAGGGTGTTTCCTTTCCTGAGGCCGAGGTAGAAGAGCAGCAGCGAGTTAAATAGTACAGACAAGGGAAGGGAGATATAAATCTTTATGCGCCGACAATACCTTTTCTTTCAAATAATATCTTCGCTGATCTTAATCTTGCTGTCCGCATCTGCCCTTGCGGTCGCCTTTGATTATTTTACCTGGAGTCAGATGGAGGCTTTCCTAGCTATACCGGCTAACAATTGGGGGTTGATAGCGGGGAGTGTGCTTGTACTCCTTTTTGCTATTTGGGCTTTAATCGATGCCTTTCGGGGCCCCTCAGGGCGAGATGTGGTCATCCACGAATCTGGGCTGGGCAGGGTGGAAATTGCCGATTCTGCGTTAGAAAATGTCATCAGACGGGCAGCACGGAATGTGCGAGAGGTGCGAGAGGTAAAGCCTATCCTGCGCACAGACCAGGATGGCCTGGTGGTTAAACTGCTTTTGAATGTTAACCCTGATGCCAATTTGCCGGAGGTCTCGAAGTTTGTGCAGGAAATCGTACGGGAGCAGTTGGAGAAAAAGGTTGGGGTGCAGGTATCTAAAGTAGAGGTATTGATCCGGAGTGTTGCAACAGAAGTACGCCCTCGGGTGGAATAGAAGGGGAGTACTATATGGGGAATAGCTTTTACGAGATATTACAATACTTATGGGATAACCACCGGGGCAAGGTAGTCGGCTTAGCCCTGGGGTTAGTGGTTGGCTTGCTCTTTATACTTGTTGGTTTCTGGAAGACGCTTTTGGTCGTGATCTGTGTTATAGGTGGTTACTTTTTAGGAAAGCGTATTGATGAAGGGGGAAATTCGGGAGACTGGTGGGAGCGTTAGTTTTTAAGCTGAACAGGTCCGGCCAGATAAAATGAGGGGGTGTCTGTTATTGAGCAGGCGGCGGGCCAGAGAAATCGCACTTCAAGTTTTATTTCAGGTTGATCTCGTTAATGCAGAACCAGACTGCGCCTTAAATTACATGCTGGCTGAGTATACTGTTCCTGATAAGATGGCTGTCTTTACTCGTTCTCTTGTTAACGGAACACTTGAGCATCAAGTGGAGATAGATGACAACATCAAGCGATATGCCATTGAATGGGATTTGACCCGTATGGCCAATGTTGATCGCAATTTATTAAGATTGGCCATTTATGAGATATTTTATGAGGGAACACCTCTTAACGTAGCCATCAATGAGGCCTTGGAACTGGCCAAAACCTTCAGCCATGATGAGGCACCGCGTTTTATTAATGGCATTCTTGGTAAGATTGCCAGAGAAACAAAGGAACACCCCGGCAAGAGCAACTAAGCCGGGTTTTTTTTATTTTGGTATATGAGTGGGTATTTTTATTTAAGGCAGGAAATTGAGGCAGGAATTTGAATGCTATGTTGCGAATACATTCCCTAGGCATATTACTGACTATATTGTCTATTTTGACGGTGTAGTTCAGGGAACTACTGATCACTATTTGCAGCAGATTGGATTTTGCTGCGAGAAAAATAGTCGATTCAGCCATGTTTTAGTTTTTTTGAAATGAAAGTTGGACTAGATATGGAGGTGAATATGGCTTCGGTTTTTTGTAAAAATAATGTTTTATTAATTAAGGAGGAATAAAATGCCAGCACAACTTTTAAAGGGCAAACCCCTTGCAGACAAGATTAAAGATGATGTCAAAAAAGATGTTGCGGAGTTAAAGGCCAAAGGTGTCTCTCCGAGCCTGGTGGCGATTCAGGTAGGACAAAATGATGCATCCAGGGTTTATACCAACGCTCAGAAGAAAAACGCTGAGTTTTGTGGCATCAAATATGATCTCCAGGAACTGCCTGCAGATATGACCCAGGAGCAGCTGCTCAAACATATCGCCGGGTTGAATGCGGATCCTAATGTTACTGGAATAATCATGCAGATGCCTGTGCCTGAGCAGATTGATGCTAAGGTATGCCAGTGGAGTATCGCTTACGAAAAAGATGTGGAGGGTATTACACCTTATAACATGGGCCTGGTCACTTTTGGTACGCCTAGATTGGTACCATGTACAGCTCAAGGCGCTTTTGAACTGATCAAGTCCACCGGTGTTGATGTTTATGGTAAAGAAGTTGTTGTCATCGGTCATAGTGATATTGTCGGAAAACCGGCGGCATTGCTGCTCTTGAACAGCTTTGGCACAGTGACGATCGGACATGTCGCTACAGGGCAGAGGGGGATGACTGAACAGCACGTACGCAGGGCCGAGATTTTGGTAGTTGCAGTTGGTGTACCTCACATGATTAAAGGTGATTGGATAAAAGAGGGCGCTATTGTGGTGGATATTGGGATCACTCCCAAGGATGGTAAGATCTATGGCGATGTGGAGACCGAAGTGGCTATGGAAAAGGCAGCTTGGGTCACCCCGGTTCCGGGTGGTGCAGGTACTGCGACAACTGCTATCTTGATGCGCAACACTGTTGAGGCAGCCAAGTGGCAGTTGGAAATGAAGAAATAGGACTGATGAATTTTTGCGGAGAACTGGATCCCGAGGGGGGTGATCCGGTTCTCCTTTCCTTGTCGAGAATGGATTGTAAAAGGAGGTTTACTCGATGTCGGCTGTGCGTATGAATGGAAAGGAAATGGCGGCTGATGTGCGGGCTGCGCTCACCAAAGAGGTCGAGGAGCTCAAAAAGAAGGGCATTACACCCGGTATGGCTACTGTTTTGGTGGGTGGTGCCGAAGACTCCGCTGTTTATGTCCGTAACAAAGGCAAGAATTGTGAAGCTGTGGGTGGATATGCCGAACTCCATCACCTAAGCGAAGATACAACTATTGATGAGCTGATGGGCCTCATTGACCAGCTCAACAAAGATGAGAAGATCCATGGGATCCTGGTTCAGCTGCCCTTGCCGGGAGAGCTGGACAAGTATGAAAAACAGGTGATGAATTCTATAAACCCCGATAAGGATATTGATGCCTTTCATCCCATGAACCTGGGTAATCTGATGATCGGTGATCAATGTTATCTGGGTGTGACTGCCTATGCCTGCATCAAAATGCTAGAGAATATCAATGTAGATTTTAAAGGGAAGCATGCTGTTGTCGTGGGCCATTCTATTGAGATCGGCAAGCCGATCACCATGATGCTCTTTGATAGAGGATGTGCGGTCACCCTGGTGCATCCGGATGAGGATTATGCACCTTATACCAAACAGGCGGATATAATCATAACTGAGTTAGGCAAGCCAAAGGGGATCACCGGCGATATGATCAAGCCGGGTGCTGTTGTTATCGATACAGGTTCCAACTGGATCGATGGTAAAACCATCGGTGATGTGGACTATGACAGCGCTGTGGACGTAGCCAGTTACATCACTCCGGTTCCTGGTGGAGTGGGGCCGATGCGCATCATTATGTTAATTTACAATCTTGTGGAAGCTGTCAAGAGATTGAGTTAGGTGTGATAAGTTATAGAGCGGCGGATCTATCAGGTAGGGGAACTAAACACTCACTTGCGTACTCTTTTTGAGGCTGATCCCTTATTAAATGACCTCTGGGTGCGCGGTGAAATATCCAATTACAAACATCACAGCTCAGGCCATCATTACTTTACTTTAAAAGATCAAAGTGGCCGTCTTAGGTGTGTGATGTTTCGTTCTCAGGGAAGGAGACTCACTTTCCTGCCAGCTGATGGCATGAGGGTTCTCGCCCGGGGATATATAAGCATTTACGAAAGGGACGGCTTATATCAGTTTTATACCCAGGAGATGGCGCCTGACGGTCAGGGGGCTCTTTATCAGGCTTTCTGTCAGTTGAAGGAGCGTCTCCAAAAAGAGGGCCTTTTTGCACCTGAGCACAAAAGAGGGATTCCTTACCTTCCCCGCAGGGTTGGGGTTGTTACATCACAAACCGGGGCTGCCTGGCATGATATAATGAAAGTGATCAGGCGGCGTTTTCCTGAAATGCCGGTGGTTTTGGCGCCATCAGCTGTGCAGGGGCAGGATGCTCCTGAGGAGATCTGTGCTGCTTTACAGGCTTTAAATGATAGACAGGATATCGATGTGATCATCATGGGGCGCGGCGGAGGTTCACTTGAGGAACTATGGTCCTTTAATACCGAAGCCGTCGCCCGTGCTATTTTTTGTTCAATGATTCCGGTAGTCAGCGCTGTGGGACATGAAACAGATTATACCATAGCCGATCTGGTAGCTGATCTGCGGGCGCCTACACCATCTGCAGCGGCGGAAATGGTTGTTCCCCGCCGGGATGAGCTCGAGGCAAAACTGCAGCAATATCTGGACAGGATAAATCTGTCATTCTGTCAAAAGCTGCAGGCAGCACGGGAAGATATTAGCTCCCACTCGGTTAGGAATCTGGGGGCTTTACTTTCTCGCACAGCATATATTAATAAACAGAAGGTAGGGCATTACAGTTCACACCTCATCAAGAGAACTCGTCTGATAGAAGAACAAAATTCCCGTGAAATACAGGCACTGACTGGGAAGCTGGAGGCGTTGAGTCCGCTTCAGGTCCTGGAAAGAGGGTATAGTATGTGTCTGGATGCGCAGTCAAAAGAATTGATACAGGACAGCAGTAAGGTACAAGTAGGTGACCAGGTGTCCGTGATTCTTCAGAAAGGAAGACTTGATTGCGATGTCAGGGGAACGAAGGAGGAAACGGATTGGAGCAGCAGCAAGAATTAGATCAAAAAATGACATTTGAAGAGGCCATGGAAAAGCTGGCAACTGTCGTCAGTGATCTGGAAAAAGGGGAGCTGACCCTGGATGAATCCCTCAAGGCTTTTGAGCGGGGGATTGGACTTTTGCGCGTGCTGATCGGAGAACTCAACACCTTTGAGGAGCGTGTAGAGGTCTTGATGGATGATTTTTATAGTGAGGCGCCATCCTGGCTGGATGACTCCGGGAGGCTGTCCAAGTGAACTGGGAAAAGGCTCTTCAATGTAAAGCAGAACAGATCAATGCTGCTCTGGATCTTTTGCTGCCCTCTGTTTCAACTTATCCCGTACATGTCCATGAGGCTATGCGATACAGTATCTTTGCCGGAGGAAAGCGCCTGCGCGGTGCCCTTACTATGGCTGTGGCCGAAGCATTAGGGACTGATGAGCAAAAAGTCCTGTCTGTAGCGGCAGCAGTGGAAATGATACATACTTATTCATTGATCCATGATGACTTGCCTGCCATGGATGATGATGATTACAGGCGTGGAAAACCTAGCTGCCATAAGGCCTATGGAGAGGCTGTAGCCATTCTGGCCGGGGATGCTCTGTTGACACTTGCCTTTGAAACCCTTGCTCAAATGCAGGAAAAGGGGTTTGAGCCACAGGTAGTCTTGCAGGTTATTCAGGAGGTTGGTAGTGCTGCGGGTTCCCGGGGGCTGATCGGTGGTCAGGTAGTTGATCTGAAGTCCGAGGGGATCAGGGTGAGTGAAAAAACCCTTGAATACATCCATAACCATAAGACAGGTGCGCTGTTTTCTGCTGCGGCAAGGAGTGGGGGATTATTGGCGGGTGCCGGCAATAAAGAGTTGCGGGCATTAGGTGACTATGCCAGTGCCTTTGGACTTGCTTTTCAAATCACTGATGATCTCCTTGACCTAACAGGTGATGAACAACTGATGGGCAAACAGACTGGAGTCGATCTGGTCAAAGACAAGGCGACTTATCCTGCACTTTTAGGTGTTGAACAGACGAAGAAGCTGGCAGAGAAACAGGTCAACAGGTGTCTGT
>DIQC01000047.1 GCA_002426495.1 Thermacetogenium sp. UBA5472 | reverse complement strand
TGCTCATAGTATACAAGGAGGCTGCCAGCTGCCAGGTTGTTCAAATATGAAAATAGCTTCTCAATTGTAGAGAAGCTGACACACTAAGATTTACTTAAAACTATCTATCCCGTTGACAGACAGCAACTATGAAAAAATTATAGGAGGTAATGTGTTTTGAAAACTGCATGGGCGCTTATTTCGAAGTTTATCATTACACTGCTCGCTGTGGCGATAAGTTTTGGGTTAATAATCGAAAACCCCTTCACCTGGATTATAACCCTGGCTATCCTTGCTACAGCTGTAAATTACGTTTTAGGTGATTTAGTAGTACTACCTAAATTCGGGAATATATCTGCTTCTATCGGAGATGGGCTGCTTGGCGTACTATTGGCTTATCTCATGGATCTCGGAGTGCCTGCATTTAACACTAATTCAACTTCATTAATAGCGCTATTCTTACTAATAGCAGTTGCGGAGTATTTATTCCATCAGTATTTGTTAAGGGATGAAAAGGTTGCACCATAAATTACTGCTGTTTATAAATTGGTGAAGGACATCTTTACAGATAACACTGGGTTAAATGCTGTTCGCGGTATTGTTCGATAAGAAAAGTGACCATAAAGGAATTAACAGCCTGCTTTAAGCAGGCTTTCTTTATTAATAAGGCAATATCTTGTTGTATTGGCTTTATCCGCTGCCTTTCTTCCGTTGATATCTTATTTTATTCCTGCAGCAGGAATCAGCTGCTGGTGCAAGGAACTATATAAATGGTTAATACCGATGTATTCGAGGAGGAAAAGGAATGGCATGGAGGTCCAGTCTCAGTTATATTTTCAGAATCATTCTACTAGCATTATTATTTATGTTCATCATGTCTGCCGCTTCTTTGGTATTGGGTTTAGGTGATACAGGGCAGTCGGCGGATGCAGCTGCCGCAGGAAAAGCACTACTTGGTGTTAGCTTTCTTTACAGCATCGTTTTAAGCTACCCCATTATTCGTTCTAGATGGTTTGGGTGGCCGCTGATATTGACTATTGCTGTTGTACTCTTTGGAATCATGACTTTTCTGTCCCAGATCGAAACTGTTGTTTTTCTTAAATATTTGGTGGATATTGTTCCAGCAGAGATGATCCCCAAGCTGTTTCTACAGGGAGCCATTGTGGCTATAGTATTTGCACCACTGGCTGTTTTGGTACTCGGCAAGATAAAGAGAAGGGATTATTTTTTACCGGAGCGAAATAGCAGGCTGGTGATGCCTATAGGTCAATGGATTTGGAAATTGGCACTGCTGGCGGTCATCTATGTCCTTATTTACATTGGTTTCGGCATGTTTGTCTTCCAGCCATTGGCAGGGGATGCCTTCCAGCAGTTTTATGCAGGGCTGGAGATGCCCTCATGGATCCTTCCCTTCCAGGCATTGCGGGCTTTGATCTGGGTTGCCCTGGCGCTTCCTATTATTCGCATGATGAAGGGTGCCTGGTGGGAGACGGGGCTTGCTGTGTCTTTGCTGTACTCAGTGCTGATGGGGGGATTGCTATTAATGCCGAATCCATTTATGCCTGAAGTGATCTGTAGAGCTCACTTTGTTGAGATCCTGACCTCGAACTTTGTGTTTGGTTGGATCGTTGTCTGGGTTTTGAGCCTGGGTGCAAAGGCTCAAGAAACATTGAGGTTTTCGAATAAATGGGGCAGATGGTAGGGTTGATTCAGCCAGGGGGCCACTGAGCTGGTGGTGCATCAAAGTGTTTAGTACAAAAAATGCCTCCCTGATCGAAAGATCAGGTAATTTTATCTAAAATATTGGCATGTTTGTCCTATATATGGTAGGGTATGGAAGGGCATTTTTCTACTAATCGTGAGGAGCTAACTAGATGAAAAGTTTTTTGCTCGTTCTTTTTTCAGTATTTATGGGAGCGACAGGGCAGACGATTCTTAAATTAGGTGTGAACAAGCTGGGGAGTGTTTTTTGTTCTCCGCAGACAGTTTTTCACGATCTGATCAGAATTGTGTCAACACCGCAGGTATTAATCGCCCTTGCCTTTTATGCAGCAGGCGCTATTACCTGGATAAAGGCGCTGACCAGGGAAAACCTGAGTTATGTATACCCCATGGTCAGCTTGAGTTATGTGTTGGTTCTGTTTTATTCTTATTTTCTTTTTAAAGAGCCCATTACCGTAAATAAAGTGATTGGTATTTTTCTAATTATTGGTGGCGTTATTTTTATTAATAAGTGATAATGGATATTAATAGAATCGGGATGCTAAAGGTCATGAAAGCAAGCACCCCAATAAAAAGGGAATAGTTCTTTTACTTGAGTGTTGCCTTTCTGTGGTTGTCCAGATTATCAGCTACCTGTTTAAAGATTTCAATGAATTCCACAACTTTTTCTTCAGGGATACCTGTGGCAGTAGCTGTTACCAGGTCGGCGTATTGCTGTCGGATAAAGGTTTCTCCTTGGCGGGCCTTATCGGTCATGTAGACCAGATAGGCTCTTTTGTTATTATGGCTGTGCTTACGGGTAACGTACCCTTTTTTCTCTATAGACACCACTGTTCGTGAAATAGCTGGTTTACTGACAGCTACTCCTGATACGATGTCATCCTGTTTTACTCCATCACCATTGGTATAGAGGAACATCAGCACATTGGCCTCTGCACTGCCCAAGATGCCAACATAACATATTATCGGTGCGTTTTTTCGAAAAAACGGCAGCCAAGGACAGATGTTCGAGCTGGATAGGGTGTTTTATGGTTAATTATGCAGAAAAAACACTGTATAGTACATGGCACGGGTTTTGCAATATTACTTTAGTAAAGATTAGTAAAGTAAATAAAAACAGGAAAGCTAAGAAAGGAGCTGATTTAGATGGCAATCGCATGGAAGGAGATGGAGAGAAAGGCTGAACAGAAACATTTGAAATTGGTTCCTCATCACAAGGCAGAGGAGAGAGTGGAGTACGAATACCCCTACGATGATCTGTACTATCTCTACAACTACATTATGGAAGAAAAGAAAAAGACTAAGTGAGGTTTAGCAGATGTTAGAGGTGGAGCGAACTGGATAACCGCCGGTTGGTAAGAGTACGCCGGCGGTTATCGCTTTTTTCAGAGAAGGAATCTGTCGCTTTGTCTAGAAAATAATAAACGTATTCTTGTTTCAAATTATTCATTTCGTGCGGCCAGTTTTCCGGTTGTCAACGGTGGCTGGCTGTTTATTTTGGGATGTGGGAAGCGGGAGGTTAGAGGTGAGAATAGAAGTGGGAAGTGGGAAGTGGGAAAGAGTAAACAGAGTGTTTGGCTAGGGGATGGTGGTAGGTAAATGCAGCAAGAAGCAATACAGCAAAAGGAATTACAGAAAGGCATGAAAGAAGCTATTCCCATAGTACTGGGGTACCTTCCTTTGGGGTTTGCCTTCGGAGTGCTAGCTATAGAGACTGGAATGTCAGTGGCTCAGGCAACTATGATGTCAGTGCTCTGTTTTACAGGTGCCGGCCAGTATATAGCGATCGGGATCATGCAGGCAGGGGGGGCAATGATTACTATTATAATGGCTAATGTTCTGGTTAATTTGAGGTATCTGCTTTTTTCTACCTCAACAGTTCCTTTTTTAAAGGATCGGGTGAAGCCATTAGCTGCTAGTTTGCTCTCCTACGGCTTGACCGATGAAACCTATGCCGTAGCCATGAATCACTACCAGGATCATGAGGCCACAGCTTCCTATATGGCTGGCTTGAATCTGACCTCCCATCTGGGTTGGATAGGCAGCACATTATTAGGAGCGGTTTTAGGGGGATTTATCCCCGATACGGACAGGCTCGGATTGGGATTTGCCCTGCCCGCTATGTATATCTGTTTGCTGGTCATGATGATCAAACGGAGAACAGATGTCTTTGTTGCGGTGTTTACAGCAGTGGTCTGCCTGATCATCGGTTTTTTGATTCCCTCGACTATGGATAACCTTTCTAACATCATTATTGCCACTATAATTGGTGCAACTTTAGGAGTGATCATTAATGGACAACACTAGCATCTGGCTGATGATCATCGGTGTTTCTATAGTCAGCCTCACACCACGTATTTTCCCGGTGGCTTTCTTCTCACGCTATGACTTTCCTGCTGTTGTAAAGGAATGGCTGTCCTTTGTAGCTCCGGCAGTATTAGGGGGACTGACAGCTGTAAGTATCCTTGCTCCCCGGGGGGTAATTGATATCAGCATACAAAATATTTATATATGGGCATTTTTACCTACCATTGTGGTGGCAGTAAAGACCAAAAATCTATTCATCACTTTGCTGGTGGGCATTGGAACGATGGCTTTAATCTACAATTTTTTTGGTATGTAGATAAGTCATCATTTATCATAATATATCGAAAAATGCCATAAATTTTATCTTATATGCAGGGAAACGAGGAAAAAGAGTTGAATAGCCTATTATAAGCTTTTTTCAATATCTTAGCGAGTTCTTCTACATAATAGAGAGGCGCTAAAAAGTGGATCAGATGAACTTACCTTTAATAATATTCCAGGGCATACCAGAAACAGCTATTATGGTTGTTTTGGCTTTGGTTTTAACTGGACATGAGGCAAAATTAAAAGATGTCCTGATAGTCGGCGTTATTGGAGGATTGATCGGGGCTGTTGTCAGATCATTGCCCATATCTCTAGGGGTTAACATCCTTATTATGCTGCCGATAATAGGCGTTCTTATTGCTATATTTTGCAAAATAGGTATGCTTTCAGCAATTATTGTTGCCGGTATAGGGGCAATCGTTATTGGTATTACAGAAACCGCTTATATTTTTACTTTCGTAAAGATTACCGGGATCACTATCAAACAAATCATGTCAGATCTGTACACGAGGTTATTATTCCCACTACCTGAATATGCTATATTGATTCTGTTGATTTTTATCTGTAAGCGGTATTATTGGACATTACTTAACATAAGGGAATTTAATGACATAAGGCGGATCAAGGACTATGAAAGATAGGTATACAATCGGTACAGTAGTTGTCTTGGGGTTGGCCTTTTTGCTTGTCTTTGTTTTAGTGATTTTCTCCTTTTTCTTCACCGGTTTGCTTCAGAAGCCCGCCGTTGTTTCCTTTGATTGTATGGCACTCATTATAAGTATTCTCGTCATAATAACAATTACAAGCCTGATATTTTTGGCGAGAAACATATTCCTGGTTGCCAAGCAGAGGAAAATGCTAGATATTCAGGATTTTTACATCGAGCATTTAAATGAAATGGTCCGAGTGATTCGGTCACAGCGACATGACTTTATCAACCACATGCAGGTCGTTTATGCTCTGATGAAGACTAAAAAGCCAGAGAGAGCAGAGCAGTATATAGAGGAGTTATGCCAGAATGTTCGCTTTAACGATGGAGTTCTGTACGTTAATATGCCCGAATTGTCAGCCTTGCTTATCGCTAAAGAAGAACTGGCAGCAGATAAAGAAATATCATTTAAGATAAAAATTGATTCAGATTTAGTTGGGCTAAATGTGAAACCATTAGACTTGATCACAGTATTAGGGAATTTGCTGGATAATTCCTTCGAGGCAGTTGAGGAGTTACCTCAAGAGAAGAAAAATGTAGCCATAAAGATATTTCAAACATCAAAACATTTTGTTTTTCAGACCGCCAATCCCGGATATATACCAAAGCATCTGCGGGAGAAGATATTTGAGATGGGGTTTTCGACAAAAAGCGGGAAGAATAGAGGGGTTGGTCTGGCTTCTGTGGCATCTGTTGTGGAAAAGAACAGCGGCAGGATCACTGTCAGCAGCAGCGAGGATAGTGGTACTAAGTTTACAGTGATGTTTCCTGTTTAGATTGGGGTCCCTTAAAGCTGTTGGGGAATTCGTTTTGTCAAACATGCAAATTGTAGTGGTGATGCTTTTAGTGACGAGTTTCCTTGACAGTTGATGTAGAGTCATCATAGCAGTTACTGATGGTCTATAAAATCAAATGACGGTAGGACTTACAGGTGGCTATAATGGTGAAGAAGAAAATTGACATTGACAGAGATATCTATATATAATTAATAATGGCTCATTGGACAGATGGGTACAGTGGTAATGCCCCTGGGTGCTGTGGAAAAAGCTCAGGAACTCTGCCTGATAATTTATGCAGTTGATGAGACTAATTCTAAGGAGGAAAAAGAATGATAATTGTAGGCGAACTGATCAATGCCAGCCGCAAGGCGGTAGGCGCGGCAATTGAAGCACAGGATGCTGAAGCAATCAAAAAACTTGCCAAAGACCAGCACGAGGCAGGGGCGGATTATATCGATGTCAATGCCGGCATTTTTGTTGGCAAAGAGGGGGACTACTTAGAGTGGCTGGTTAAAAATGTTCAAGAAGCAATCGATGGTCCGTGCTGTCTGGACAGCCCCGATCCCAAAGTGATCGAAAGAGGTCTTGCAGTACATAAGGGTACAGCTATGATCAATTCTATTTCTCTGGAGAAGGAACGCTATGAAGCCCTTTTGCCGGTTGTAGCAGGTACTGATCTGAAAGTTGTTGCTCTCTGTATGAGTGATGAAGGAATGCCTGAGACCACAGAGGATCGGGTAAATATTGCAGACAAGCTTATCAACAGCCTTGTGCAGAACAATGTCAAGCTGGAAAACATTTTTGTAGACCCGTTAGTGCAGCCTATTTCTACAAAAAGCACCTTTGGCGTGGAATTTCTGGATGCAGTTGAAGAAATAATGACGAGATTTAAGGGCGTGCATACCATCTGCGGGCTGTCAAATATCTCGTTTGGCCTGCCTGTACGAAAACTTCTCAACCAGAACTGTGCAGTGATGGCCATCGCCAGGGGGCTGGACGGACTAATTATCAATCCCCTGGACAAGCAGATGATGTCGAACATGATAGCTGCAGAGACCATTGCTGGACGGGATGATTATTGCGTCAATTACTTGAAAGCATATCGTCAGAAGAAGTTTGAATAATAATATATAGGAAGCATCCAATCTAGATCTTCATTCCCCTTTCCAAAAGAGAGGGGATGTTTTTTTAATATCCTTACGAACACATAGGTTTTGTTTTCAAAGTAAGTAGCTTAGGGCTCACATTGATTAGTGACATATTGCCAACCAGTGGTCTTAATACAACCCACAAAGTTATCTAATCTGTCTCCACGACCCTTCGCAAATTATACAGTCTATATGTTTTCTCAATATAAAAATAAGGATTTCCAAGGTTAAAAGGCGCTACCATATTATCTGAGTTAACAGCGCTGGAGAATCACAGTCAGGAGCTAGGGACTTTGTACAAAGAAGCCATAGATAACCACGACACGTATAATGTTCGTAAAACATAGTTGCTTTTGCAACTATGTTTTGTTATAGTAGTACCGTTATCCAAAATAACCTGGGCGTTGACGCTGCTAGCGGTATCTGGATGATCACCATTTATACGCTAGCTTATGCGGCCAGTATCCCCATTATGGGGAAACTAGCCGACATCTACGGACGTAAATCTATCTATTTGGTAAGCGTGTTCCTGTTTGGTTTCGGCTCCTTGTTCTGCGGCCTATCCGATAGCTTTAACAGCTTTAGCGTGCTGATTATTGCCCGCGCGGTGCAGGCTATCGGCGGCGGGGGTATCGTGCCGGTGGCCACGGCGGAATTCGGCACCAGCTTTCCGCAGGAAAAGCGGGGTCTCGCGTTGGGCCTAGTGGGCGGAGTTTATGGTATCGCCAATATTTTCGGCGCGTCAGCCGGCAGCGCCATATGGATATTTTTGGTACGGATAGCTGGTCTTATATTTTTTATATCAATGTTCCCGTCACCATATTTATTCTGATCGCCGGTCTGATCGTTCTTCCCATCAAAACCGGATTATTAATATTTTCACCATAAATATTTATCCATTGTTTTGTATCGTCAATATCAACATACATGGACACATTGATGCCGCCAACTGGAGTCTTTCTGTTGATAGTTACTCCAATTTCTCTTACGGCAAAAAATAATCAATAATGCAATAAGATTTAAACCAATATACTCTAAAATTTTTAGTATTATCCTACCTTTTCGTTTCAATGCAATTACCCTCCATTTACCTATAATGAAAATTTATAAATTTGTTATTGATTAGATAATTTCGGTCGGAGCGTCTGGTATATACGAAAAACCATTTTGAGGAATACGGTACAGAAAAGTGCCATACAGCAATTGTAAATTTTCTCATTTTTAATCCTTCAATTTTGTAGTTTATACAGTTATTATTAGCTGCGCGTTATAATATTGAAACCCATAATACAATCATGGCATCGTACACACCATGAGCAATAATCAATGAAAGCAGGGTGCAGCCTTTGATTTTCTCTCTAAATACACAGTAGAGAAATCCAATAAATGCAGTTATGAATATCTGAATGATATTTCCGTTGAATATATGAAACAATCCAAACAGCAAAGAAGATATAATGATAGCAAACCACTTAGAGTTCTTAATTTCCAACAATTTATGAAATATGTAACCGCGAAAGGTTAACTCTTCTGCAAGGGCAACACCGAATATAGCATAGATAAATTGATATATAAATTGCCATGCTTGAGTATAAGATGTGCTACCGACCATTTCTTTGAATCCAAGTAAAATGGGAAGGACGGTCAAAACTAATGACATGCAAACAGCAAGTAATACACCGATGCTTATTTGCAACGAAATTTTTTCTTTTTTATAGCCGATACTGCTGAGCTTTTCCTTATTCATAATCATTAATATCGCTGGAACCAGGAAAAGCAACCATTGCGTGACAATCATAAGAACCATACGCAACAGCAAAGGGAATGACATCAGTAAATGTTGATTAAACATCGACAGACCAAACACGGCAACAAATGTGCCGCAGATGGCTATAAAAAGCCGTACTACTGAAGGTTTCGCTTTTGGCTTCAATATCTCTGAATTATTGTCCATATCTACGCTCCATTTCTAAACACATTAAATACTAAAATGCAAAACATCTAACCTGACCACTCGCGACCCCTGACATCAAGACAACCGTCTCAACGTGGCTCGAGAGGACAGAATGAATGTCATTTGAGTATGTCCGTTCTCGGGAACATATCCACTCCGTTTTTGGTGCTATCGGTAGACGGGAACATATCGATATTCTTATTCAGAAAACTCTTTACTATAAACCACAGTTCCTGAAATGTCTTCAAGGTCTCCATCTCCAAGTTCTAGTGCCATAAAAACCTCGTCTGGCACATCGAATGGGGCTTTAATCCCCCATGTACTTGCGGGTTTAAATCCAAATCGCGGATAATATTTATTATGCCCGAGAACAATTACTGATTTGAAACCTATTTCTTTTGCAATCTTTAAACTTTTACTGATTAATTCACTACCTATACCTTTATTCTGATGTTCTGGTACTACAGAAACTGGTGCTAATGCCAATGAGTCATATTTACTTCCCTCATTTTCTATGAGTAACTTTGTAAGCATTATATGCCCTACAATTTCCCCATCAAGCTCTGCAACAAATGAGAGTTCTGGTATAAAAGCATCGCTTTTTCTTAATTTAGCGACTAGTAAATGCTCTTTATGATCGGTATACTCAGCATTTTTAAACGCTTTTTCTACCACTGTTTCCGAAAGTCTATAATCTTTTTCAGTTTCCTGTCTTATAATTATATTCATCTTTAAATATCTCCTTGAGTTAATTAGTTTACATTTATTTATTCATTAATTGCTCTAACCCTGCTTCGGATGTTAGCATTTCAAGATTATCAAATATTTTCTCTTCGCTCCAGTTCCACCATTGAAGCTTTAGCAGGAATTCAATCTTTTCGTCACTAAAGCGTTTTTTGATAAACTTAGCTGGATTCCCACCATATATTGTATATGGCTCAACACTTTTCACTACTGTTGAATTAGCGGCAATAATCGCACCATCACCAATTATAATGCCTGGCATAATGGTTACATTTTGACCTATCCAAACATC
>DIQC01000031.1 GCA_002426495.1 Thermacetogenium sp. UBA5472 | reverse complement strand
TAAAATATAATTCTGTCGCTACCCATCCATTAGAAACGGCCACATTTAGATGTTTCTGGCATCTTGCCCACTTGTATTTCCCATTTTTAAATAGTACAATATTGGTAAAACTAGGACGTGAAAAACAAATAAAAGGAGGAACTAATTATGCGTAAAAACCCGATGATTGCCCTGCTACTGACCGTGGTGATGCTGTTTGGTGTTGTGGGGCCAGTGATGGCTTTTACCCCGGGCGCAATTCTTGATGAAGTTAGACTAATGAGAACAAACGGTAAAGCTAGCAACGATTTAATAACTCAGGCAATTGTTGACTTGTCACTTATTGAAAGCCAAGGCACTGTTACAGCCACGGTTTATGAATCAGTTCTTGAAAACCAAACAATCAACACATACACCAACTTACTCAAACAGCCCCCATCTTCTTGCACTGACAAATTAACCCGCTTTAATTTTGAACTCACTAATCGTTATCGCCCTCAAAACACCGATTTAGCAATTAGTGTTTCGCCTGACCGGTTGACAGTACAAACCTACGTTTACGGCCAATATAAAGATCAGGCCATGTTTGCTTTCTTGTCGGGTATTCCCGATTGTCTCAATAATGAGCCTTATAATCGTTCCTCTAGTGATGGAGGAAGTTCATGGATTGACCCATATTCGCCCTCCGCAATTGGCACGGACCCCGTAACATCTTTCAAGGTTACTTCATTTGAAATAGCTTCAACCACCTACACCGTAAACGATGAAGTCAAAACCATGGACGTTGAGCCTTACATTAAAAACGAGCGTACCTACGTCCCTGTCCGCTATCTTGCCTACTCTCTAGGGGTTGAGGAGGGTAGTGTTACATGGGACGGTAACGCCCGTAAGGTTAGTATATCTAAAGATGATACCGATATTGCTTTAATCGTTGGCAGTCCGATAATGTACGTCAATGGTCAATTAACTAATATGGACGTATCACCTGAGATAACCCAAGACCGTACATTCCTCCCTGCTCGATGGGTAGCAGAGGCTTTAGGAGCAGAAGTCTTGTGGGACGATGCCACTCAACAAACAACAATAAAGATACCAGTAGAAAAGCCGGGGAATTAAACCCCGGCTTCTGGTTCCTCTGTCGGCAAAGTCTCCAGCAAAGCAAAGAGCCTAGCTTGTTCATCCAGGCTCTTGTTTTTTTGGAGTATTAGTCCTTCAATATTCCTGTCTGCATTGGCTATTCTAACATCTTCGATTTCAATTCTTTTTAATATTTCTTCTCTTTTCATCATATCGCCTCCAAAAATCTAATCATTGCATAATTCTTGCGAGTGGCAGATAGGCTCCACGAGAATTCTGCACCCGTCGTAGTCCCGTTTTCACGTTCTTTTACTACAAAGTAACTGTCTCCTATTTCCGCTACATAAATATCAATATCAGCGTAAGGAGTAAGATGTATGTGCCATCGGCTAATTGGCGCGTTAGGTTCAATAACCTTAAGGAATACCGGCTTAACATCAACCCTACATTCACCGTTGATTAGTAAACCTATATTTTCGTCAATATATTTATGTTCAGGACTTTCGCGAACAGTTAGCTTTACTGCACCATATTCAGTGTATTCGATATTGCTTTTATCGATAGCCTCTATGGCACCCGTTACCTGCAAGTCCCCTTGTACCTGGGTAGTGTTTCGCAATAAAATAGTGCCTGCACTAGCAACACTCACGCTTCCACTGCCACCGCTAATTCTTACTCCCGTGTTACTCGTGTAATTGCCAGTAGGCCCCATCACGATGCTTTCGCCTAATTCCGATCTCAGTTCTATTCCTTTTTTATTGCGGATTAGCAGGTCTTTCGTGTCCAGTAGAGTCCTTACCCTTATTTCGCCGATTGGGGTTCCATTGTCATAAAAATAAATTTGCGGCTGATTTCCTTCTGAGGATATTTCCATTTGGATGTTGCCATGCTGGTTGTTAAAGGTTATGTTCCCCCAGCTATAGCCCGGATACTCCGGCAAAAACTTGCGGTCAATTTTTATTATACCCCGGTTTTCGCCCTTTTCACCGGTCTGGACCGTCGTACTGTAGAGGGCACCGCCAATAATCTCCGATAAATAGTTCCCTAAAGCATCCTTGCCGATGTTTATTCGCAGGTTATCGTCGGCATCGTACATTTTTAGCCCGTCGCCGTCTATGCGCAAATCGCCGCCTGCAGAGAGGATATTCACCAGAGCGGCATTAAGGGTTCCGGTATTGACCATGCTCGCATTTATTCCAGCGCCGTTAATTGCTAAATCCCATGTCTGACCGCCGTCCGAAGAAATGATTAATCCCTGGGGCGTAATGCGAACTAAGCTGCCAGTTAGGTTGCCGTTAACATCCCGTTCAAACCATGTAGAAACTCCATCAATAAGGGTATAGTCACCATTAGCACCGTTTATCATAGTCGCAGCCGTATTGATTATCGCCTTTATTAGATTCTGGAACGATGGATTAGGTTGTACCTGCGACTTGATATAGTCTGCAGCCTTGATGCTGTCAGCCAACGATGCCGCTATCTTCTCCAGCGGGTCGCCAATCTCCGGTTTACACTGCCAAGGCTGGAAAACATTGAATCTATGCTTGATGGTGCGCTGGTATCCCTCTACCCCCAGTTCAGGGTCTATTACGTCCACCATATCGCCGAGAGCAAAGACCTCATGCTGATAGCCTTCCAGTACCCGCAAATCCACCATATCTATGACATACTTGTGGCGCGGTTTGCAGACTTTCGCCAGATATTTTGTAGCCGCCTCTTTTAATTGTGTCTGGTCGGATATGCCCTGGTTGTACCAAACATCTTCCAATAGTTCATCTGAATAACTATTGTTGTCCAGGTAAATCTTTCCGTCGTTGACTGCTGCTATATTTAAATCATTCTTGCCGAAAGGTCGTAGCCTAGTAATAATGTCCGTATCATCATAACGCTGAATTGCTTTTAGGTTTTTGCCATAGCGAATCTG
>DIQC01000069.1 GCA_002426495.1 Thermacetogenium sp. UBA5472 | reverse complement strand
GGGTTATACTGCAGGCTAAAAACGAACACACTTTCCGCAGGGATAAACGAACCTTATTAAACAGGCCGTCGAATCGTTTGCAATTCGGCGGCCTGTTATATTATAGAAGCAGGGGGGAAGCAGGGAAGCAGGGGGACGGTCCTTTTGCTTCCTTTTTCTTTGTTGTTCACGGGTAGAAGCACAGGGACGTTCTTTAGAAGCAGGGGGAAGCAAGGGGACGTTCTTTTTGCTTCCCCTTTGCTTCCCAAGTATAAGTAACGATTACTTTAAACAGTTTCGCTTGATCATTGAAAGTGATCCTTTTATTTTGAATAAGAAGTATGCAGTCTAATTTTAACTTTCTTATGAGTGACGATACAATTTGATAATATTAAATTCTTTAAAAACCGGCTATGGATTATTAGCGAAAAAAAGGGTTAAAACGCAAGCGATAAAGAATAAAGCAGGATAATTAACCCTAGAGAAATAAATAGAATATATATTTTTGGTTAAAATTACCGCTATGTTTTTTCGTGTTATGTTTTATTGGGGAGGGGTTGTATGGCACTTCAAGAAAAAAACAAACCTGATTACGATTGAGGAAGGGTTTAAGTTATATGCAGAAAATGTCAAGGACTTAAAAACTTCCAGTGTTAATAATCGATACATCACCGAAGATGTTCCAAAAGGGTTAGGTTTACTTCATGTGTTGGGTGCCAATCTCAATATTCCTACTCCAGTATGTGACTCCATAATTACATTAGCAGGTGTAATGATTGGTGCGGATTATTTCAAAGAGCTTGAGGATTATTGGGACACGGGCAGGCTTGCTTTATTGCCTTTAGGTACCGATGTGGATATGTGACTCTAATTCTTTACGTCTGCCAAACATCTATTGTTTCATGAATATTGCCCTTATTCAAAATAATGTCCGTGGGTTGTAGTGTTATTTAAATCCTCGAGTAATCTCGCTGTTCTCGGCTACTCCTTTGGGTTCTTGCCTGATGCTTCCATGCTGGTCACTGAAGGAATCACCGTGGGTTTTTCCGGACAGTGGGAAGCAAAGGGGAAGCAAAGGGACGTTCTTTTTGCTTCCTAAATATGCAACAGGAACCGTCCCCAGTGCATTCGGGTTGAGCGTTGCCTTTGCCGGTGGGGATGCAAACTAGTCGTTCTGCTGCATCAAGGGAATGCCGCTTTTAATATCCCATCCTCGCAGACGGTAGTATTCATTGAGCATCTTTTCAAATTGATTCTTATTCAGTTTTTCCCCGGCTGAAGGTCCGGTAGAGATAGGTTCATTCAGGATCCGTTTGGGTGGATAATCATCCAGGCGCCTGATGCCCTCCTGTACATTAAAGAGGCGTTCGGTATCTATGATTCTGGAGCCTATTTTTTCTAACCCTTCTTGGGATATGTCCCACCCTGTTGCAGTTCTTACAAGCTTGGTGAAGTGGGCCGGGCGCAGGGGTTTCATAGCGATTCCCTCCAGTTTGCAGAGGCTCAGGGAGTCTACTATGGCGTGCCAGTTTTCGTGCCAAACGATAAGTTGTGGCTTGGTTTTGTAGTCAAGCCAGTAATCGGGTGTGATCTCTATTCCCAACTCTTCCCGAATAGCGTCCTTGTAAGGCTCTGGGGCTACTTCGTAAACTGGCAGTGACCTCAGGTGATCACCCCCGCGGCTAGCTACCGCAAAACCCAGTGCCATACCCTTGACAGCACGCACATCTGTAGCCGGGTATTCCATTCCTTTGGAGTGTACCACCAAGTCAACCGCTTCTGAACCCAGTGTTTCTGCTGCTTTCAGTGTGCCTTCTGCTAGTAGATTCCCGATTCCCTGGCGGTAAGCAATTTTTTCGATCAGTGATAAAATTCCCTGGTGGTCTCCCCAGGTTACATCCAGCTCCTGGAGAATACCTTTTTCAGCACACTCTAACGCCCAGCCGATAACCGCACCTGTGGAGATGGTGTCCAGGCCAAGCTGATCAGCAAGGGTATTTGCTTTGAGTATTGAAGCTAAGTTGCTGTTACCGCACTTGGTTCCAAATGCAGCGATGGTCTCGTACTCTGGGCCTTCACCTACAGTGCCGGCATATGTTCCTTTTTTAACGTGATAAAAGCGGCTGCATCCCACAGGGCAGTTATAACATCCTCTGCGACCAGAAACATAGTTTTTATATAATAAATCTGCGCTTAGATCGCCGGCCTTTTCAAAAGTCGATTCCTGAAAGTTTCGAGTAGGCAGGGCGCCCAACCCCTGAACCATGTCTGTAAGTACCGGTGTGCCGATATTTGAAGAGTACTTATACAAGGGATCATGTAAGATCGCTTCTTCGCATTCAGCCACTGCTTCTGCAAAGGCTGTTGGGTCCGCTACACCGACGCCGCGGCTTCCTCTAACAGCAACGGCTTTTAAGTTTTTGGAGCCCATTACTGCTCCTATGCCAGTGCGAGCTGCAGCGCGTGCCTGATTGGCAATGATGGCAGCAAAGCGCACGAGATTTTCTCCTCCAGGACCTATGGAGAGAACCTGGATCTTATCACTTCCCAGTTCCCCTTGAATTGCGGCTTCTGTTTCCCAGGTTGTTTTTCCCCAGATATGGGATGCATCACGCAGTTCCACCTTGTCATCATCTATCCAAAGGTAAACAGGTCGGCTGGATTGTCCTGTAATAAAAATATGGTCATAACCTGCCTGTTTGAGCTCAGGCCCCCAGTGCCCTCCGCTGTTGGCATCTCCGAAGATTCCAGTCAGAGGGGATTTGGATGTAACCGTAAATCTGCCGGAACAAGGGGCCAGGGTTCCTCCGAGAGGGCCGACTCCGAATATTACGGGATTATTGGGATGGAAGGCATCTGTCCCAGGGGGGATGGTATCATATAGAAGCTTTCCGTTAATTCCTCTCTGGCCAAGATAGCTGTAGGCTAAATCCTTGGAAAGTGTCTCCCTTTGAATCCTTCCTTCTGTCAAGTCGATTTTGAGAATAGTGCCTGCCCAACCATAATGCTTATTCATTTGTTTCTACCTCCCAGGAAAAATTAAGTGCACCGAAAAAACAGCTACTAACACAGCGAGGAACGGGCATGTCTTCGCTGCTGTTTTGACTGTTTGCCAGAGGCGGTTTGGCGCAGAATTGTTCTTGGCAAATGGTATTGATGACCGGATAGTTTTTCCCTTTTTCATCTACCTTGTAGATGTGGATGGCTGACATAGCTGGCTCGATAAGGCCATTCTGCCAGGCACAGGCTGCTTCACATCTTCGACAGCCGCGGCACTTATCGGCATCGATGGTAAAATGGAAATTTGGTGACATTGTTTTGACCTCCTCATAATAAAATAAAGTCCTCAGCCAAATACATATTTGGCTGAGGACTTTGCCATCATCCTCACTGCTTATCACCTTTACCTCGCAGGCAATTTGAGCACAAACAGGCAGGTCTCCTGGCTCGCAGGCTGCTTTCCTGGCCTTCCCAGATTGAAACCCCAGTGGCATAGGACAGAATCTTGCCTGCATACAGTGGCGGGACCGCGTCATTTCTAAATTGAAACCAATTGACTTCCCTATTCTCCCCTAGTTATAGGGGCACCTGTTTGTATGCTATTCTATTAATATATATTTAATCAGCTTTTAATAATAGTGTCAATAGAATAACTGCGGTCATGAGAAAGCAGGGCCAAAAGCCACAGTGCTGAAAGGATTGAGTCCCGAACGGTAAAAGTGTGATGTTTCAGATTAAAGGGAGCCCCGACAAACGAAATCCAGGGTTCTTTTTCCACATTATCAAGCTCGGGAGAAAAGCATCCCCTCACAACGGTGCCCGGTACCGTCACATGGGGGGCCTAAGCGGCTTTATTCCGGTCTTTTCAGAATCCTGACATAGTCCATGCTCCCATGAAGAATTCGGTAGACGTATACCACATCATCAATAAAACGGTAAAAGGCAAGATAAGGATTAACAATAACCATGCGAAAATTATAGTGTTTTAGTACCTTAGCCGTTAGCTTGACACCGGTATTGGGGAAGTCCTCAAGGCGGCGCAGAGAGGTTATAATTTTAGTAAGCATATCCTCAGCAGCAGAGGGATTATCCAACAAAATATACTCAAATATTCCATCGAGATCCTCATAAGCTGCAGGCAAAAGTACTACATCAAACTTTTTTCCCATTGATTTTTTCTTTCATTTTCCTTTCGGCCTCCTTCAGGGATACAGTTGGAGCACCGGAGAGACGCTGTTCCTCTGCCAGTAATAATTTTTCTTTTAAATCTAATAGAGCCTCTCTCCGGCTGAAAGCTTCAATACTCATAATGACAGTATCGCCTTCGCCGTTTTTTGTAATATAAATCGGTTCAGCTTTTTCACTTGCAAGTTTTGAAATAGCGTTATAGTTATTACGGAGTGTGGTGGATGATTTAATAATCATTAGAACACCTCCAAATATTATTCTTCCATTATTATACCACAATTCTTTAAGTAAAAAGCCAGCAAGCTGGGGGTAAAAACCCTCCCTCACAAGGATACCGTTTACCCCTCCGCATTATGTATTTGGTTGGAGTGGATCACTTTCGTTTGATCACTAGGGCTGTTTTTGGATCAGTTTCATTTTAGCGAATACACAGTTCGTACTGCCCATCTTCCGCACCCTTTTTTTAATAAAAATAATCAATAAAAAATTTATAAATGCAAGGAATTACAGAAAACATAGCGAATTCCCATCTATCAACAATAAGTCAGGAGATTTCGCAGTAAAAACAAGGCATGCAACTGTCGGTTGACAAGAAACCAAGTGTGCTTGGTAGCTACGCAACCAGCATTAATGTTATTTTGACACTATCAAAAAGTAAGGGGTGTTGTTATGAATATTGCAGACAGAATACTGAGGTTAAGAAAAGTGAAAGGCATTTCACAAGAGGAACTTGCTGATCAGGTAGGAGTTTCTCGCCAGGCGGTATCTAAATGGGAAAGCCAACAAAGCGTACCTGAATTAGAAAAAGTCATAATTATGAGTGAGTACTTTGGTGTCACAACAGATTACATTCTAAAAGGGGTGGATATTTTAAGTGGTTTTGCTTTTGCAGTACTATATATTATTATGATAATTTTATCATTTTTCGCTTTAAAGAAACGTGGAAATAATACAAAAAAGTAGAGGGTAAAATATGAAAAAAATAGCAAAGGTAATACTGACAGTTATTGTTGTGGTATTTATAGTTTTATTCATAGGGTTATCCAGCTTCATAGGTTTACAGGTATTTTCAGGTTCAACTCAGCTTGTAACGAACGATGAAACAAGGGGAGTTCCCGATAATTATCTGAAAATTAATGGTATTAATTATGAAAGTTTTCGTGATAGATATAGGGTGGAGGAGTTAGAAATCACTTCTTCTTTTGATGAACACATTATACCGGCGGATTATCTCTATGCAATAGAGTCACAAAACAGTAAAAAACATCAGACAGTTATCTTGGTTCATGGCTTAGGGGGTAATCGATATGTTAATTATCCGCTGGCTGAGTTCTTCCTAGAAAAAGGGTACAATGTTATAACTTATGATCAGAGGAGTTCAAATGAAAATACCGCCAGGTATACAACATTTGGGTATTGGGAGAAATACGATCTTATTGATTGGGTGAATTATGTGGAGGAACAAGCTCCGGGACAAAAAATAGGAATATGGGGTGCTTCTTTTGGCGGAGCAACCGCTGGGTTAGCATTAGGATATGAAAATATGGATGAAAAGATCGATTTTTTGATTTTGGACTGCCCGGTGAGCAGCATGGAGTGGATGATAGAGCAGGAAATGAGGAACATGGACATTGGCCTACCGGTGTCCTATATGACATGGTGTGGAAATATCATAAACAGATTTAAATTAGGCTTTACCTATCAAGACGCTGATGTAGCAAAGGCAATGAAAGACGTGAAAACCCCTGTACTGATTATCAATAGTAAACAGGACTCACTGACACCTTATTTCATGGGAAAAGACATAT